>CACYFH010000001.1 GCA_902773635.1 uncultured Ruminococcus sp.
GATTGCTCGGCTTGAACACCAGTGAGAAGAACGTTTACTCCGATGCGAAGAAGCTGACCTCCTGGGCATATTTGAACCTTTCCGACAGGAAGGTCCTCGATACCGAGAACACCATGACGAAGATCAAGGTGGATACAGGCTGGGGAACCTATGAGGAAGAGCTCGTCTCTCTTTCATCCGCCGCTAAAACGCTCCCCAATGATTTTGATGAGCTGCTCCTTTCTTATAAGGTGAAAACGCCCAAATCGGTCAAATGGCCGATGTTCGAGGGTGAGGGTCTCGGTACAGCAACCGTGACCTATGATAACGAGGAGATCGATCAGGTCGATCTGGTCGTCACCTCCGATGAAGGCGTCGACCTGCTCTCGGATACTGCGCGCTTCGGGCGCTATGTCCTGCATCAGCTTTTGCCGCAGGATTCTGTTGAGAAAACAACCGCCGAATCGGAAACGGAGGGCTGATATGAAGCGGATCATTCGATTTTTCGCTGTCGTGTTAGCTTTGATGACGGTCGCCGCGGTTTCCTGCACGCCCGCTTCGGCGCTGAACTTTGACTGCGACGTGGAGCAGTTCTCCGATTCGCTTTTGATGGTCAACCTCGATACCGATATGGAGGTCTACGCGAAGGAAGCGGACGCCAGGCGCTATCCCGCTTCTCTGACGAAGGTGATGTCCTATATCGTCGCGGTGGAGCACTATGAGGATCTCGACGCGAGCATCACGATCAAGCAGTCCTGTATCGACTATGTGCTCAACCACGGGATGTACTGCTCCGGCGTGGACTGGTACGTCGGCAACAGCCTGACGGTGACGGATCTGCTGTATGCTATGATGGTGCCGATCGGTCATGACGCGGCGATGGTGCTGGCTGACGATATCGGTCAGGGAAATGTGCAGGTGTTCGTCGATAAGATGAACGCGAAGGCGCAGGAGCTCGGCTGTCAGGATACGCATTTCACGAATCCTTTCGGCACGCACGACAAGGAGCATTATACCACCGCCCGCGACCTGTATATCATCACGAAATACGCGATGGGTCTGCCGCTCTTCTCCAAGATCGTCAACACCTCTACATATTATGTGACGGCGGATAAGAACGAGGAGAACCCCTTTATCACGACGAACTGGATGGTCGACCCCGGACGCGGCGGCGACTACTACTATATGTACGCGACCGGCGTGAAGAACGGCACGACCACGGAAGCCGGGCGCTGTCTGATCGCGACCGCTGTCTATGACGGCTACGCATATATGTGCATCTGCCTGCACGCGCCCTACAAGGAGGACGCGGAGGAGAACGAGCAGTACTGTATGATCGAAGCGGCGAATATGTTCCGCTGGGCGTTCCTCGGGCTTTCCTTCGTGACGCCTGTGACCAAGGACACCCCTGTCTGTGAGCAGGCGGTCGATCACGCATGGGACACCAAGAGTATCCTCCTGACACCTGAGAGCGACCTCAATGTTGTCCTGCCCTATGATTACTCCGAAGCGGACGTAAAGATCACGCCCGATAACACCGATCCCGTCAGCGCGCCGATCAGCAAGGGCGACGTCGTGACGACCGCGACGGTCACCTATAAGGGTGAGCCGTTCACGAAGATCAATCTGGTCTCGGGTTCGGACGTCGGCGTCAGCCCGATCCTCTACACGACCGACGCGATCCGCGGGGTGCTGACCTCTCCGTGGTTTCTTCTCGCTGTCGGCGTGGTCGTAGTGCTGTTCATCATTTTCGTGACGGTCTCTTCCTCTTATTCCAAGAAGCGCCGCGCAAAACAGCGCAAGAACAAAAAGTAATTATTTATCCGATCAGCGGCGTAGGGCATACGCCGCTGTCGTTTTGTAACACGAAACGCGGTTTTTCGGCTTCTTTTGTAACTTTATGGCGCACTGTTTACAAAACCTTAACTTGACACTGAGCGGATATAAAGATACAATATATAGTAGTTTTGTGAAAATCGCGAATCATAGATTTTTATTTCGGTTTCTGTTTTTGAGTCGAAATTCATATAGATTACCATGTTTCGTGAAGGAGTAGTTTTATGAAATCCAAATTATCATGGATTCCCTTTGTTCCGCTGTTTTTGGTCGCCTGCTTCTGTAAGGCGGCGCAGCTGATCTTTCCCGAGGGAACCCTGCTGGGACTCAGCAATCTGCAACTCGAGTACTTCTATCTCGCGGCGGTTGTTCTGATCTTCCTGTTCACCGCGCTGTTCTGTCTTCTTGATAAGAAGATCTCTCCCTACTATCTGCCGCACCGCAACATCCCCGCCGGACTGATCGGTTTTGTCTTGGCGCTCGCGTTCGCGGCTGACGGTGCGATGTCGATGTTCCACATCATCGGCTCCGGTTCTATCGACGCGCTTCGTCTGATCGAGGCGATCCTTTTGCTGCTGAGCGCGATCGTCTTTGTGGTGCTCGGACTGACCCACTCGCTCAAGGGCAGCGAGGGCAAGCGCTTTGCCCTGTTCAATGTGATCCCGGCGATCCTTTGCGCGATCCGCATGATCCTCGCCTTTGTATCGTTCACGACGATCTCCATTCGTCTTGCGGACGTCGCGAATCTTGCGTGCTATGTGTTCGCAACGCTGTTCTTCTTCAATTACGCCGTCGCGCTCTCGCTGACCAAGGCGAAGAATGCGGTGAAGTCCTGCATGATCTTCGGCTTACCGGCGGTCGCGGCGCTGATCCCTTACGGAGCGATCAAGCTGATCTTCAGCTTTGACACCCAGGAATTGGCGAACAACCTTCCCGGTGCACAAGCAGTTCTGATGGGTCTGTATATCCTCGCGTTCCTGATCGAGCTTTGCGCCTTCGTCAAGGACAGAGACAGCGTGAGAATCATCGACGAGGATGAGGTCGAGGAAGTAAAGGTCGAGGCTGACGCGAAGAAGGACGGTTATGTGACCGGCGACGTGGATGAAGCGGAAGATGAACGCGAATCCTCTTATCTGCATACCGCCGACACCTCGGACTTCCTCTATCAGGAGACAAAGACTGTTGATACGACGCCTGTCTCAAATAACGAGAAGGAACTCGATTCCTATATCACGGAGACCTCTAAGGAGGACGCCGCCGACTCCGACAGACCGCGGGACTATACCAGCCGTCTCGATGAGATCGACAAGCTGATCCTGGAGATCTCGGAGCAATCCGACTAAGCATACAGCGCGCGTCTTAATGACGCGCGATTGGCTTTATTGAAACTTTTTAAGGAAGGAGTCGTCGGCAGCAGACCGACCGAAGAATCATGAAACGAATCTTATCTGTTATCCTGTGCGGCCTGTTGCTTTTGACCGCCCTTCCCGTGCTGTCCGCTTCGGCTGCGGAGTCTGATTTTGTGATCGAGGACGGCGTTCTGCTCAGTTATCGCGGGAGCGATACCGCTGTCACCGTGCCCGAGGGCGTGGTCTCGATCGCCGATTCCGCATTCGAGAACAATCAGAAGATCACATCCGTTACGCTTCCGTCCTCGCTGTATACGGTCGGGAAGAACGCCTTCTCCGGCTGTGCCGCTTTATCCGCTGTCTCAGGCGGTCAAAACGTCGGCGAGGTCGGCTATCGCGCCTTCTACGGCACGCCTTATTTTGAGAATTCCACCGCCCGTTACCTGATGCTCGGGACGGTTCTGATCTGGTACAACGGCACGGCTGAATCCGTCAGCATCCCGACCGCATGTACCGCGATCGCGCCTTATGCGTTCGCAAGATGCGATACGGTGACGTCGTTCACCGCCCATGAGGGTCTGCTCACCATCGGCGACGGCGCGTTCTATCAGTGCGGCTCGCTCTCTGAGGTGCAGCTTCCCGCGACGCTCAGCGAGGTCGGCGCATATGCCTTTGACGGCACGCCGTATTTACAAAGCCTGGGCGAATATCCGACCGTCGGCGACGGCGTTCTCGTGAAGTATCTGGGAACTGAGACGGATGTCGTTATCCCCGAGGGAATCAGGCGCATTTCCCCGCGCGCGTTCTCTTCTTCTAAGCTCAGTTCCGTTATCATTCCCGACAGCGTTTACTCCGTCGATCCCTATGCCTTTGCGGATTGTACGGGCTTGACCTCGGTTGAATTCTCCGACGGTCTTGTCAATATCGGCGACGGCGCTTTCTCCGGCTGTAAGAGCATGAGCACCGTCCGCACGCCGGAGTCGCTCTCCTATCTCGGTCAGTATGCCTTCTGCGGCGATACAGCTTTGGAGAGCGCAAGCCTGATCGGAAGCGGGCTGACGGTCTCCGACAATGCGTTCAAGGATTGCACCAATCTCCGCTATGCGCTTCTCTCAAACGGCGCGGAGCAGGTGAATGATAATGCCTTCCTGAACTGCACCGCCCTGAACGGTATTTCGGTAGGCAGTACGGTCAAGGCGTTCAGCGGCAGTGCGCTCAGCGGATGCAAGAACGTGACTGTTTCCTGTGAGAAAGGCTCCGCCGCGGCGAACGCCGGGTACAAGACCGACACCCTCAAGGGCGACGTCGACAACGATCAGGAGCTGACGATCACCGACGCGACGGGCATCCAGCGTTATTTGGTACAGCTTACTGATTTTAGCGGTTTACAGGCGGCGAAGGCGGATCTGAACTATGACGGCATCCTCGATATCTTCGACGCGTCCTACATCCAGTTGTTGCTGGCAGGGATGATCGGTTGATGATTTTTGAAAATTAGATATTGACAGCCGCCGATCTCGGTGGTATCATATCAAGAGATAAAGTTCGTTGATGGAGACAATGCCTGCGACAGGGCGTCACAGAGAGCCGTCGGTCGGTGCGAGACGGTACAAAGCGCCGCAGGATACCACTCCGGAGATCGCTCAGGAAATGGAGCGACGCTCGCCGCGTTAAAAGCGTGAATGAGGGTACGGCAACGTACCGAATCAGGTGGAACCGCGTATAGTACGCCCTGTTATTTCTTCGGAAATAGCAGGGCTTATATTTTTATAACTGATCACCGGTCACTTACCGCTGATCACTGATGAAGGAGAAGATAATTATGATCAATGTTGAACTCAAGGGCGGCGTTGTCCGGCAATTTGAGGAGAATATCACCCCCGCCGAGATCGCAAAGTCGATCTCTATGGGACTTTATAAGAACGTCTGCGCGGCGCTCGTGGACGGCAAGGTCTGCGACCTGCGTACCGCGCTGACCGCAGACTGCAAGGTCGAGTTGCTGACCTTCGACGATGAAGAGGGCAAGAAGGCTTTCTGGCACACGACCTCTCACATCCTCGCACAGGCTGTCAAGCGCCTGTACCCCGAGGCGAAGCTCACCATCGGTCCGTCCATCGACGAGGGTTTCTACTATGATTTCGACATTCCGAAGTTCTTTGATAACGATGATATCGCGAAGATCGAGGCGGAGATGAAGAAGATCGTCAAGTCCGGCGTCGAGATCAGCCGCTTTGAGAAGGCGCCCGCCGACGCGATCGCATATCTTGAAGAGATGGGCGAACCCTATAAGGTGGAGCTCGCCAGTGAGCACGCCGACAAGGGCGAGCCGATCAGCTTCTATAAGCAGGCGGAGTTCGTCGACCTCTGTGCGGGTCCTCACCTCATGAGCGTCGCGCCCGTCAAGGCGTTCAAGCTGACCAACTGCACCGGCGCTTACTGGCGCGGCGACGCGAAGAACCACCAGCTCTGCCGTGTTTACGGCATTTCCTTCCCGAAGGCTTCTATGCTGGAGGAATATATCACGAAGAGGGAAGAGGCATTAAAGCGCGATCACAACAAGCTCGGCAGAGAGCTGGAGCTGTTCACCACCGTTGATTACATCGGTCAGGGTCTGCCGATCATGCTTCCGAAGGGCGCGCGCATCATCCAGCTTTTACAGCGCTGGATCGAGGATCTTGAGCAAAAGAACGGCTGGCAGCTCACCAAGACTCCCTTTATGGCGAAGTCCGACCTCTACAAGATCAGCGGTCACTGGGATCACTATCAGGACGGCATGTTCATCCTCGGCGATCCCGATAATGACAGCGAAGTCTACGCCCTGCGTCCGATGACCTGTCCCTTCCAGTATCAGGCATACCTCAACCGCGGCAGAAGCTACCGCGACCTGCCAATGCGCCTGAACGAGACCTCGACCCTGTTCCGCAACGAGGCGAGCGGCGAGATGCACGGTCTGATCCGCGTCCGTCAGTTCACCATTTCCGAGGGTCATCTCATGTGCACCCCCGAACAGCTCGAGGGCGAGTTCGAGCACTGTCTGAACCTCGCGATCTACTGTTTAAAGACTCTGGGTCTGTATGAGGACGTCTCCTACCGCTTCTCCCAGTGGGATCCCAACGACCGTGAGAAGTACATCGGTACGGAAGAGGATTGGAACAACGTTCAGGGCATGATGGGCAAGATCCTCGACGACCTCGGCATCAATTACAAGATCGGTATCGGCGAGGCGGCGTTCTACGGCCCGAAGCTCGATATCCAGATCAAGAACGTATTCGGTAAAGAGGACACCCTCATCACCATCCAGATCGACCCGATGATCGCGGAGAAATTCGGCATGGAATATGTCGACCGTGACGGCGTGAAGAAGCATCCGTACATCATCCACCGCACCTCAATCGGCTGTTATGAGCGCACCCTCGCTCTGTTGATCGAGAAGTACGCCGGCGCGTTCCCGCTCTGGCTCGCTCCCGTACAGGTTCGCCTGCTGCCGATCGCAGACCGTCATCACGACCGCGTCTACGAGATCAAGAAGGCGCTTGACGAGATGGGCATGCGCGTAGAGGTCGACGACAGAAACGAGAAGATCGGTTACAAGATCCGCGAGTGCCAGGTACAGAAGATCCCGTACATGGTCATCATCGGCGACAAGGATATTGAGAACAACACCGTTTCTATCCGTCACCGCAAGGAAGGCGACCTCGGCTCGATGTCTCTCGAGGACTTCATGGCGAAGATGAAGGCGGAGATCGATTCTAAGGAAATCAAGTGAGTGATTAGCGGTCAGTGACCGGTGATCAGTTAGCGTATATCAGAGGTAAAATGAGCAGAAGGCTGAGAAATATCAAACCGAGAAAAGTGAATCGCGGCGCCTTTGAGGAACAGAAGCAGCGGGAAGAAAAGAAGCTGGAGACGCAGCGCGCTCTGCTTTTCATCCTTCCGCTCTTGATGGTCGCGGTGCTTTTGGTGGGTATCTTCTTCGGCTACAAGTTCTATCAGAATGAGAACAGGGATCATGACGCCGTCGCGCCCTCCGACGCCGCCGGCGGTGATCCTTACGCATCGAATCCGATGTTCTACCGCGCCGTCAGCTCGGCGACGCCGCTTGATCAGAGCTTTGTGCCCGAGACAGAGGAGTGCTGTGGGGTGCAGGTCGCGCCCGAGATGAAGAACGCTCTGGAGCGTCTTGTCGCGGACGGCAGGGAAAAGGGCTATGATTTTCTCGTCCGAGAGGGCTATATTTCTTTTGAAGAACAAAAGACCCGCTATGAGAAGATGGTCGAGACCTACCGCAAGGATAAGAAGGCGAGTCTCGTCATGGCAGAGATGCAGGTCAGACGCACGATCCCGCCCGCGGGTGAGAGCGAACAGCAGACCGGACTTCTGGTCGATCTGTCCGTGAAAACGGACGGCAAGTTTGCTGATACGCCCGCCTACGCGTGGCTTGTCCGCAACTGCGTGGGCTACGGCTTCATCCTGCGCTATCCCGACCAGGAGAACACCGGAGGACTGGCGTATAACTCTCACCTGTTCCGCTTCGTCGGAGAGGAGAACGCCTACCGCATGCGGGCTTTGGATATGAGCTTTGACCGCTATATCCGATACATTTCCGCCCATTGAGCCGCTTTTGAGCGCGATTCTCAAAAAATATTCCGAAAAAAGTAAAAAAGTGCTTGCTTTTTGCATTTTGTTCGTGTATAATTACTTTGTTATTTATGGCTAAATGTGAAAGAGGTGAAAGAAATGCAGGAGAAAATCCATCCTAATTATGGCCAGACCACCATCACCTGCGCTTGCGGCAACGTGATCGAGACCGGCTCCACTAAGAAGGATATCCGTGTTGAAATCTGCTCCAAGTGCCATCCCTTCTTCACCGGTAAACAGAAGCTTGTTGATACAGGCGGCCGTGTTGACCGTTTCAAGAAGCGTTTCGGTATGGACAAATAATTTCGAGCTTAAGGCGGTACAGCAGTACCGCCTTACTTAGTTATTCAGCGCAATTGCGCGAAAGCTGATTTATGAATACCTATAAGACTGTTCGGCAGTTCGCCTCTGACGAGCTTGTGGAGAAGCGCTCGCGCTTCATCGGCTACTGTAAGCCCGTGACCACGCAGGACGAGGCGGTCGCCTTTATCAATGAGATCAAAACCAAACACTGGGACGCGCGGCATAATGTGTATGCCTATGTGATCCGCTCCGAGGGCGTCTCGCGCTACAGCGACGATAACGAACCGCAGGGGACTGCGGGGATACCCGTCCTCGACGCGATCCGCAAGCGCGATATCACGGACTGCGTTGTGGTGGTGACGCGCTACTTCGGCGGCGTTCTGCTGGGTGCGGGCGGCTTGGTGCGCGCGTACTCGGCGGCGGCAAAGCTCGCCATCGACGCGGCTCAGGAGCGCGAGATGGTGATGTGCTCCGTCTGCACGCTCTCCTGTTCCTATACCATGTACGGGAGGATCCCAGCGCTGATCGCTTCCTTTGACGGCATGGTGGACGATTCCTCCTTTACGGACGAGGTCTCGCTCGTGTTCCATCTGCCTGAGGACAAGCTCCCTGCGCTGAACAAGGCGCTGAGCGAGGAATCCTCCGGCAAGCTGCAGGCTGCGGAAACGGATAAAAAATATTTTTGACAAAATTTTTGAAAAAATAAAGGGTAAAGCATAAAATCGGCGTAAATAATATATGTAGGTTTATTTTGGGTGAATAATGCCCGCTTTTGCGGGAGAGTGAAGAAAGAGAGAGATTATGGCGCGTTTATCGGATGACTTTATCAGTGAGATCAAATATCGCAACGACCTCGGCGAGCTGGCGGCATCATACATGCAACTCAAGCGCAGAGGTCGCAATCTTGTCGGACTGTGTCCTTTCCACGGTGAAAAGACGCCGTCCTTCAACATCTATACGGAGAACGGCTCTTTCTACTGCTTCGGCTGCGGGGTCGGGGGCGACGTGATCACCTTCGTCATGAAGATCGAGAACCTCGATTACATGGAGGCGGTGAAGTACCTCGCCCAGCGTGCGGGCATGGCGCTGCCGGAGGACGATTACGACGATTCCATGAATCGCCTGCGTACCCGCATCTATGAAGCCAACCGCGAGGCGGCGCGCTTCTTCTACAGCACGCTGAACTCGCCTCAGGGCGCGGAGGGTCTGCAATACCTGAGAAGCCGCGCGCTCACCGACAGGACGATCCGCCACTTCGGGCTGGGCTTTGCGCCGGACGAGCGCTTCGCTCTGGGCAACCACCTGCGCTCCCGCGGGTTCACCGAGGCGGAGATGATCGCCGCTAATCTGGTGTTCAAGTCGCGGTCGGGCAATTCCGTCCTAGACCGCTTTTATAACCGCGTGATGTTCCCGATCATTGATGTGCGCGGCAACGTGATCGCCTTCGGCGGGCGTATCATGACCGATCAAAAGCCGAAATATCTGAACACCTCCGACACGCCGGTGTTCAACAAAAGCTACAACCTGTTCTCGCTGAACAACGCGAAGAACAGCAAGGAGGACTCCCTGATTCTCTGCGAAGGCTATATGGACGTCATCGCGCTGAATCAGGCGGGCTTCACCAATGCAGTCGCCACCCTCGGCACGGCGCTGACGACCGATCAGGCGACCCTGATGAAGCGGTACTGCAAGGAGGTCATCCTCTGCTACGACGCGGATGAAGCGGGTCAGAAGGCGACCCAGCGCGCGATCGGTATTCTCAGAAACGTGGGTCTCGCCGTGAGGGTCATCAGTATCCCTGAGGGCAAGGACCCGGATGAATTCCTCCGCAAATACGGCTCCAAGGGTCACGCCGCCTTCCAAAATGTTCTTGACGGCAGCGGCAACGATCTGGATTATCAGCTTTCCAGGCTTAAATCGCGGTTCGATATGAGCGCTTCTCAGGGGAAGCTCGGCTACCTCAACGAAGCTGTCAAGCTGCTCTGCACCCTCGACAACCCGATGGAGCGCGATATTTACGCGTCCCGATTAGCTGATGAGACGGAGGTCGCCAAGGCTTCTATCGTCGAGCAGATCAACCGTGGACTGCGGCAGAAGAATCGTACCCGAAAACGCGAGGAATTCTCAAAGCTGCAGAAGGATATCTCCGCGCGGGACGACAAGGTCAATCCCCAGCATGCGGCGAATCTGCGCGCCGCGACGGCGGAGGAGAACCTGATCGCCTATCTGGTGCACCACCCCGACCGCCTGAGTTACATCCACGAGCGACTGAGGGAAGAGGACTTCGCAACGGATTTCAACCGCAAGTTATACGCATATTTCTCTCGGAGAATATTAATGAATACCGATCCGACGGTCACGATTTCCGCTGACTTCACCTCGGACGAGCAGTCTAAGGTCTATCGGATCATCAATTCCTATGAGCCCGCCGGCGCTTCGCCCAAGGCTCTGGATGAATACATCGGGATCATTCTGGACGAAAAGCAAAAGCCCAGCGAGCAGGAGATACGCAACAGCACGCCGGACGAATTCACCTCGATGCTCTCGAAGCTGAAGGAAAAACGTCAATAATTCAAATTTACATATCAAAGAGTAAGGTACATGAAAGGATGATGCGTAATGGCAACAGAGAAGAAGAGCCTTTTAAGAGAACTGACCGACCTCGCGAAGGCGAAGGGCAATATCACCAGCCAGGATATCCTCGACGCAATCGGCGAGATGGATATCGACCCCGAACAGCTCGAAAAGCTGTATGACGCGCTGGAAGCAGCCGGCATCGAGATCGTGGAGACGGATATCGAGGAGGATCTCAACCTCGATAACCTGAATCTCGACGAGACCGTCAAGAGTGAGGACGGCTCCGAGCCGCTTCCCGCAGAAGGCTCCGATAACATCACCATCGACGACCCCGTCAAGGTCTACCTCAAGGAGATCGGCCGCGTTCCGTTGCTGACCCCTGAGGAGGAGATCGACCTCGCGATCCGTATCTCCAACGGCGACGTCGCCGCGAAGAAGCGCCTGAGCGAAGCAAACCTCAGACTGGTCGTCAGCATCGCCAAGCGCTACCTCGGCAGAGGTATGCACTTCCTCGACCTGATCCAGGAGGGCAATCTCGGTCTGATCAAGGCGGTCGAGAAGTTCGACTACACCAAGGGCTTCAAGTTCTCGACCTACGCGACGTGGTGGATCCGTCAGGCGATCACCCGCGCCATCGCCGACCAGGCGCGTACCATCCGCATCCCCGTCCATATGGTGGAGACCATCAACAAGGTCAAGAAGGTCTCCTCTCAGCTTCTCCACCTCAACGGCAGAGAGCCTTCCGCCGACGAGATCGCCGAGGAGCTGAATATGCCTGTCGATAAGGTGCGCGAGATCATGCGCGTCGCTCAGGAGCCTGTCTCTCTGGAGACCCCGATCGGTGAGGAGGAGGACAGCCATCTGGGCGACTTCATCCCCGACGATGATGCTCCCGCTCCCGCTGACGCTGCTTCCCATACCATGCTCCGTGAGCAGCTCATGGAGGTGCTCGACACCCTGACTCCCCGTGAGGAGAAGGTGCTCAGACTGCGCTTCGGTCTTGAGGACGGACGCAGCCGCACCCTTGAGGAGGTGGGCAAGGAGTTCAACGTCACGCGCGAACGTATTCGTCAGATCGAAGCGAAAGCGCTCCGCAAGCTCCGCCATCCATCGCGTTCGAAAAAGCTCAAGGACTTCCTTGATTGATTATCTTTCGCCATGACGTATGAAGAATGCGGCGCGATCCTCGACGAGATCGCCGATTCGCTCCCACCTGAGCTGTATCGGGAGCTCAACGGCGGGATCGTGCTGGAGGACGGCTTTCGCTATCACTGGTACGCGCAGAATAACGACCTGTACATACTCGGCGTGTATGTGCGCGATAATCTCGGCAAGTCCATCAAGATCTACTACGGCAGTATCGTGCGCGTTTACCGCAACAAAACGCTCGACGAATACCGCGAGATTCTCAGAAGAATTCTCGTTCATGAGGTGCGCCACCATAACGAGTACCTTGCCGGAGCGGACGACCTCGAGTACTACGACGACGAGCAGATCAGCCGATATCTCGCCTCAAAGGGCTTTGAAATCAAATAATAAGAGCGCCGCTCCGTAGTCGTAGTATGGGGCGGCGCTTCATTATGGTCTATGACACTTCGTAGGGGACGTCGCCCTCTACAAAGATAATCAACGTTTCATTGCTTTTGATATGAAAAAAGCCGGATACGCTGACGTATCCGGCAGGTTATTTCAATGAGATGATCAGGCGATCGCTTCTCCGAGCGCGCGGCACTGAGCGAGACCGTCGTCGTCGGGTTCCTCGTTGACGATCAGCGGCTCGGCGGCAAGCTCCGCGCCCGCATCCTTGCAGGTCGCTTCCCAGGAGCGCATCCATTCGCCGTCGCCCCAGCCGTAAGAGCCGAAGAGTGCGATCTTCTTGCCGCTAAGAGCGGGGAGGACTGCGTCGAACATCGGCTGGAACTCGTCCTCCTCGAGCACCTCGTCGCCCATCGCGGGGCATCCGAAGGCGATCGCGTCAAACGCAGCGACTTTGTCCGCGTCAAAATCAGCGGGGGAGAAGGTCTCGACCTCGGCGCCCTTCTCCTTTGCGCCTTCCGCAACGGCGTTCGCCATCGCTTCGGTGTTGCCGGTTCCGCTCCAGAATACTACTGCTATTTTACTCATGATAAAACTCCTTTATAAAAATGTATTTATGAGACCGCCACGACCAGCTTCTCAAAGGAAGCACAGCGGGCGTAGCTGCATTGGTAACAGCGGGTGCACTTCTTATACATGCGGAAGCGCTTCTCCGCTTCTTCTGCGTCGCCGTAGACCTTCCATGTGCCGACGCACTTGGCGCACTGCGCCTTGTTCGCGATGAAGCCGTAGACGTCCACCGCGGGATAGCCGAGAAACAGCCCGACCTCATGCGGGAACTCTTCGGATTCGTTCACCCTGCGCTGTAATTCCATCAGGCATCGTGCGGGGTTATCCGTCGGATATCCGAGCTGGCTGAGGATCTCCTGTGCGAGAGGGTGGGCGAGATCTCTTCTGAGGAAGGAGGGCCGGTAGAGGTAGAGCAGCGCGCGCCTGCCGTCAAAGCTCAGCAGGATCAGTCTTGCGCGTCGGGGGACGAGCGTGCGGTTGATCACGCGGATCTCGCCGATCAGTTGATCCTTATCGGCGCAGACATATCCGAACATGTTCGCGGTTTTCAGCCCTGCGAGCGACGGTGCGCTGCGGGCGATCACGGTATCTATCAGCATTTTGTGCTCCTTCCCGATACGGTTAGCGTATGCTTACCTTGGTTTAAAAGAAATAGTTAGCGTTGACTAACTGATATTATGATATCAGCTTTTCTCCTTCTTGACAATATACATTATCACCAAAGTTCTATATATTATACGGTCATATTTCAGCAACAGTTAGCAACAGCTAACCGATTGTGACTGTATCATTTTCAACGGATTTTGTTATAGAATGAACGTTTTTGAATAAATATCATGCAATTTCATAAAAATTTTCCTTTACTTTTTCGTTTTCGTGTGTTAAAATTGTAAAGCGTGATAATATCGTTTTAAAGGAGTTAGCTATGTCTGCAAAACCGAATTCCGAATTTACGAAAGATTTATATAAAGCGATCCTGACCTTAGAGACTGAGGAGGAGTGCGAGGCGTTCTTCAAGGATCTGTGCACCATCCCTGAGCTCAAGGCGCTGTCCCAGCGCTTTGCGGTCGCGCTCATGCTGAACGACAACATGGTCTACAACAAGATCGTCGAGGCGACCGGCGCGTCCACCGCGACCATCAGCCGCGTGAAGCGTTCTCTCGATTATGAGAACGCGGGCGGTTATAACCTCGCGTTCGAGCGCATGAAGAAGCAGTCATGAACGGCTATCACATCTTCTCCCAGTTTTACGACAACCTGACGTTCAATGTGGACTACAAGAAACGCGCTGATTATATTCAGAGCGTTTTCTCTTTATTCGGGCATGAATGGGGCTTGTCGCTCGACCTTGCGTGCGGGACAGGCTCGCTGACCGTGGAGCTGAAGAAAAGGGGCGTGGATATCTACGGTATCGACGGCTCCTACGACATGCTCTCTCAGGCGATGGACAAGGCGTATGACGCGGGGCTGGATATGCTCTTTCTGTGTCAGCAGATGGAGAGTATCGACCTCTACGGCACGATCGACACCTGTATCTGCACGCTCGACAGCCTGAACCACATCACGGAGAAGCGGAAATTACAGCAGGTTTTCGACCGCGTGGCGCTTTTTATGAACGCGGGCGGTTTCTTCCTCTTTGACGTGAACACCGTCTATAAGCATCAGCATATTTTGGAGAACAACACCTTTGTTTATGATACGGGCGACGTGTATTGCGTGTGGCAAAATTCTCTCAGAGAAAATAATATCGTCAGCATCGGCTTGGATATTTTTGAGAGAGAAGGGGAGACCTACCGCCGCCACAGCGAGCACTTCAAGGAGCGCGCGTATGAGATCGGGGAGCTGAGGGAGATGCTGGAGAAATCGGGCTTCACGGTGCGGGCTGTCTATAACGATATGAGCACCGACCCCCTGAGCGAGAACGCCGACCGCGCGATCTTCGTCGCGGAAATGGTCGAAGCGATCAACAGAGAATAGCAGTGATATGGTAGGGACGGTCATCGACCGTCCGCTTGCAAAAGCGCGGGCGTTTCTATCTTTGGTCTGATTTGTTATCAAAGCCCGGCATTCTGCGGATGACCAATGGTCATCCCTACACTGTTTCATCAGAATACGGAAAGGAATTATCATGGATAAGATCATCAGATGTATCACCTCGGACGGTGCGGTCATGGCTTCTGCCATCGACTCTACCGATATCGCATATATTGCCAGCAAAATACACAACACCAGCCCCGTCGCATCTGCGGCGCTGGGCAGGCTGCTGTCCGCGGCGTCCATCATGGGCGCTCAGCTCAAGTCCTCAAACGCGACCCTCAATATCCGCTTTGAGGGCGACGGCGCTCTCGGCGCTTTTATGGCTGTTGCGGATTCGAACGGCAACGTCAAGGGCTTCGTCACCAATCCCGACTGCCCGACCACGCACTATGAGAACGGCAAGCTGAACGTCGCTGAGGCTGTCGGCGCGGGCATCATCAGCGTGATGAAGGATTTCGGCGAGGGCGAGCCGTATATCGGTAAAATTCCGATCGTCTCCGGCGAGATCGCAGAGGATATCACTAACTATTATGCGACGAGCGAGCAGATTCCCACCGTCTGCGCTCTCGGCGTGCTGATCGACAAGGAGAGTGCACAGGTGCTTCTGTCGGGAGGTCTCCTGATCCAGCTCCTGCCCGGCGCGGATGACAGCACGATCGACCGCATCGAAGCGAACGTCGGTAAGCTCGAATCCGTCACCACCATGCTCGCCAAGGGCATGACCGCGCTCGATATGTGCAAGAAGGCGCTCGACGGCTTTGAGGTCGAGGTGCTCGACGAGTTTGAGGTGAAGTATGTCTGCGGCTGCTCCAAGGAGAAGATCCGCAGCCTGATCGCCGCGATGCCTGAGGAGGAGATCCGCGCGATGATCGAGGAGGACGGCGGCGCTCAGGCGAGCTGTCGCTTCTGCAACAAGAAATATACATTTAGTGTTGACGAATTAGAAAATATCTTAAATAAAAAATAGAAAAAACTTTCAAAAAACCCTTGACTTTTTCTCTTGGATGTAGTATTATATACAAGTCGCAAAGAGAGAGGCGAACGGTTAGGGAGCATAGCTCAGCTGGGAGAGCACCTGCCTTACAAGCAGGGGGTCACAGGTTCGAGCCCTGTTGTTCCCACCAAACACGGCCCGGTAGTTCAGTTGGTTAGAACGCTAGCCTGTCACGCTAGAGGTCGACGGTTCGAGCCCGTTCCGGGTCGCCACTTTTGCCTCTGTAGCTCAGTTGGTAGAGCAGGGGACTGAAAATCCCCGTGTCGATGGTTCGATTCCGTCCGGAGGCACCAATATTTGCGGATGTAGCTCATCTGGTAGAGCGCCACCTTGCCAAGGTGGAGGTAGCGGGTTCGAGCCCCGTCATCCGCTCCATAGACGTGAAAAGGACTTAACAAGTTTAAGTCCTTTTTCAATAAATATAGTTCTTGGCTGACGATTCGTCAACCATCAACAGTTTCGGCGACATAGCCAAGCGGTAAGGCACGAGTCTGCAAAACTCTGATTCCCCAGTTCGATTCTGGGTGTCGCCTCCAATTGCCCCACAGTTTTCTGTGGGGCTTCATTCTTACTATAGGTGATTTTGTGGAACCGCAAAAGATAATCCATCCCATCCCGCCGCTGTATGATGAAAACTGCAAAATCCTGATTCTCGGCTCGTTTCCGTCGATCAAGTCCAGAGAAGCGATGTTCTTTTACGGTCATCCGCAGAACCGCTTCTGGGCGCTTTTGGCAAGGCTCTTTGATGAGCCTGTCCCGCAGAGCATAGGGGAGAAGCGGGAGCTCGCGCTTCGGCATCACATCGCGATGTGGGATTCCATCCATTCCTGCACCATCGTCGGCTCGTCCGACAGCTCGGTCAGGGACGTCGTGCCGAACGATCTCTCCGTGATCCTTGATAACAGTAAGGTGGAGCGGATCTTTTGCAACGGCGCATTATCGCATAAAATGTATATGAAATATATCTTTCCGACGACCGGGATCGAGGCGGTTAAGCTGCCCTCCACTAGCCCCGCGAATGCCGCCTTCAGCATGGACAGGCTCATGCAGGCGTGGCGTGTGATTACAGAAAGGGAGTCATGATGAAGTTTTTGAATAAGTGCAGAGAACCTGAAAAAATCGGCACGACCGGTCATAAAGTTCTTATGTCCTGTATGATCTTTCTCCTCGGAGGCGTGCTCGGCGCGCTCTCCAAATGGCTGGATACGCTGCCCGTGAACGAGCTTCCGCGTTTTATGCGGAGCTGGGACCTCGCGAATGTTCTCGGTCAGGTGCCGATCTGGGCGCTGATCGCGCTGGCGGTCGCGGTGTTCAGCAAAAGCGCTCTGCGCGGAGCGATCAACGCGATGTGCTTCTTTGCGGGCGTGGTCGTATCTTACAGCCTGTGCTCGCTCTGGATCGCGGGCTTCATGCTTGACAGAAGCTACCTGACGGTATGGATCGTGCTGACGCTCGCCGCTTTTCCGCTGGGCTTCATCGTTTGGTATGCGAGGGGAAAGGGAGCGCCGGCGGTGATCGTATCGGCGCTGATCATCGCGTACTTTATCCTACAAGCGTTCAGCTTTGACGCCGGTTTGAGCTATTTTGGGCTTGCCTGCGGCGCTTGGGGCGTCGTGTTCCTGGTCTTGGCGGTACTGATCGTGTTTGTCGACCCGATGCAGACGCTGATCGCATTAGGCGCGGCGTTACCGCTGGCTTACCTGATCAGGCTGAGCGGTCTGTCGATCCCTTATGTGCTGTAAGAATTTCGGAGTGAAGGATTATAGCCTTTCGTCTTGACAAGCAAGCCGTTTTAGGCTACAATAAATAGGCAAAATGTCTCAGTAGCTCAGTAGGATAGAGCGTTCGCCTCCTAAGCGAAAGGTCGGGGGTTCGACTCCCTTCTGGGACGCCAAAAAGCACTGTTTATCTCATTTTTTGAGGTGAGCGGTGCTTTTCCTCTTTTTTGATCATTTCAAATGAAAAACGACGTTATGCAATTTTGACGTATGCAAACGCGGATTGTTCTGCTACAATATAAAAAATGCCTTGACTTGCGAAATTGGTATAACAGCTTTCGGCTGTTCGCTTGCACACAGACGGTTTCTTATGTATAATAAAAAGAAAGAATCGGCGATTCTCGTCATCAGTATGAAGGAAATGGTGTGAAGCTATGGTAAAGCAAGTAAAAGGAAATCGTACGGTGACAATAGCCGTTATCGGAAGTGTCATCCTTGCCGTTATTCTTGTGCTGGGTACCGTATGGATGGGCTATAACGCAAAAAAAGACACGGAAGAAGCCGTCCGCTCTGTCAGTCTGCTATATTTGGACGAGCTTGCCGGGCGACGGGAACAAGTCGTTGAAAAGAATCTTCAGGAAAAAATACAGACCATACGCGCTGCGATTGAGCTGATGACGGAAGAGGACCTCAGCGACAAGGCGCATCTGGAGACTTATCAGTCGCGCATGAAGAAGCTTTATCATCTGGACAAGTTTGCGTTTGTGGATACCGAAGGACTGATCCTTACCTCCACGGGAATCGATAACAATATTGATGAATATGACTTTGATTATAAGACGCTAAGCGAGCCGGATATCTCTATTCTCAATCCCGAAAGCAAGCAGAAGAGCGTGATCATCGCCGTGCCGATCAACATCACATTTCAGGGCAAGAGACTGTCAGTATGCTTTATGTCCATCAATATGACCGAGATGCTCTCCGGAATTTCTATGACAACCAATACCGGCGACGCCACCTTCTGCAACCTCTATACAATCAATGGCGCGGCACTCACGGACTCTGTCCTCGGCGGTCTCGCTATGGAAGACAATCTGCTGGAAGCGATGCGGACGGCGGTTTTTGAGGAGCCTTATTCATACGACGCTTTTGTACAGGGCTTTCAGTCGGGCAATCAAGGGGTCGTTTCGTTTACCTACAATGACATTCGCGAGACCCTGACGTATATTCCGGTAAAGGGAACGGACTGGCAGCTGACTTATCTGATCCGTGAAAGCGTCATCAGCGAGCGTATCAGCTCTATCTCGGAGGGAACCGTAAGACGAAGCGTGATTCAATCCATTCTGACGGTTGCCGCCATGCTGTTGATGTTCGGCTTTATCATTTACCAGATCAAGCGGAACAGCCGCCTTATGCTGCAGCACGAAACGAAGGAGGCGGAGAGCCGCGTAAAACAAAAGGAGCTTGAACAGCGCCTTGAACTGCAGGAGCAAATCCTGGAGAAGGACCGCCGCCAGGAACAGCAAAGCAAAATGATCGCCGCGCTCGCTTCCGATTACTGGAGCGTGTACTATCTGGAGCTGGACAAGGACGAAGGCGTCTGTTATCAGTCTCACGCCGATCTGGGCGAGTCCGGCTTAAGGGTCGGCGAACGCTTTAAGTATCTTTCGGCTGTGACCGCTTATGCCAAACGATATATAACAGAACAGTATCTCGATGAGTTCCTGCGCTTTGTTCAACCGGAGTCAATTATAAACGGCTTAAAAAAACGCAACGTGATTTCCTACACCTATATGGTGAAGCGACAGGGAAAAGAGAGCTACGAAACGGTGCGCTTTGCAGGCGTGCGAAACAAATCGGACAAAGAAGGACAAGTCTCCTACAGCGTGGGAGCTTGCTTCGTAGACTCTGACGCCGAGACGCGAAGAGCCATGGAACAGCAGCAAGCGCTCAACGACGCGTTGTCTGCCGCTGAAGAAGCCAGCAAAGCAAAAACCGCGTTCCTGTCAAATATGAGTCATGAGATCCGCACCCCGATGAACGCCATCATCGGCTTAGACAGCATCGCGCTGAATGACCCGGATATCTCCGAGCGCACAAGAGAGTATTTGGAGAAAATCGGCTCTTCCGCCGAGCATTTGCTGGGTCTGATAAATGATATCCTGGATATGTCGCGTATCGAGTCGGGCCGACTCACGCTGAAAAATGAAGAATTCTCATTTCGAAAGCTACTGGATGCTGTCAACACCATGTTCCACAGTCAATGTCAGGATAAGGGACTGACATACAGGTTCAATATGACCCCTGATATCAATGAGTATTATATCGGCGATAACATGAAGCTCAGACAGATCCTGATCAATATTCTCGGCAACGCTGTGAAGTTCACCGATGAAGGAGGAGAGGTACAGCTTCAAATCGAATGCAAGGCTAAATTTGAAGGCAAATCCACCTTATGCTTCAAGATCTCCGACACCGGTATAGGCATCAGCGAGGATTATCTCCCCTATATCTATGACGCTTTCTCACAGGAGGAGGATTCCTCTACAAACAAGTACGGCAGCTCGGGTCTCGGAATGGCGATCACCAAAAGCTTTGTTGAAATGATGAACGGCAACATTTTGGTAGAAAGCGAAAAGGGCGTCGGTACGACCTTCACCGTCACGGTAACGCTCTCTGATTCCGACAGGACGGAAGAAGGAGATTTAGCAGACAGTATTCATCCCGAGGATATGACGGTTCTTATCGTGGATGACGATCCAATTGCCCGCGATCACGCTCAGCTGATATTAGAGAAGGTGGGAGTCATCACGGAAACAGCCGAAAACGGGCTTCAGGCACTGGAGATGGTCAAACTGCGCCATGCTCGCAGAGAGCCGTACAACCTGATACTGGTGGACTGGAAGATGCCTGAAATCGACGGCATTGAGACCACCCGCATGATTCGCGACGCCATAGGTCACGAGTCCGCTATCATCATTCTTACCGCCTATCGCTGGGATGACATTCTGGATGAGGCTGTACAGGCAGGTGTAGACAGCTTCCTGCCAAAGCCGCTCTTTGCCGCGGCAATCATGGACGAATTCAAAACCGCCGTGAAGAAAAAGAAGCTGTCGGAGCAGGACGGTCAGACTAAGACCGATCTCAGAGGAAGGCGCGTCCTGCTCGCGGAGGATATGGCGATCAACGCCGAGATCATGAAGATGGTGCTTGAAATGCGCGAGATAAAGGCGGATCATGCCGTGAACGGAAGGATCGCTGTGGAGTTGTTTACATCACATCCCGAGGGCTACTACGACGCGATCCTAATGGATATGCGTATGCCCGAGATGGACGGACTGGAGGCTACGCGCGCGATCCGCGCCTCAAACCGCGCTGACGCAAAAACCGTTCCGATAATCGCCCTGACCGCTAACGCCTTTGACGAAGATGTACAGCGCAGTATGCAAGCGGGGCTGAACGCTCATCTGTCAAAGCCGGTACAGCCGGAAGTATTGTTCGAGACGCTTGAAAGCCTGATTAAGTAATTGGTACAAGCCCATCAATCCTCTCGCATTTGCATCGCAGATTCCGATAAACTAAAAAGGCTGCCTTATCATAAGCAAGGCAGCCTTTTACTGTTTGTGGTTCGGATGTCTACAGTCTCCCTGTCCTGATCAATCGGGCTTTTTGGGCGGTGTGCCGCCGGCATGACCGCCGGAGGAGCTGACGGTGAATGTGATCGCGGAGCCTGAGGATGCTGTGCCCGCTTGGTATTCGACGCCGTTGACATACAGCTTATGACCGTTGAGATCAATGCTGTCGGCGTCGCAGGTCAGCGAGGTGATATAGCTGTCGGACGTCAGGATCCACTTGGAACCGCCGCTTAATTCTACATACACGTCGCCCGCGTCTCCTGAGCTGTTGACAGAACCGGAGAAGGTTGATTTATCCTTCAAATAGAGATTCAGCACGCTGATATCGTCGACGATCATATCGCCGTTGATCTCCTGATTTGTCGCGTTCAGGTTGACCTGACCGCCGTTGGAGCCTTCGCTGCCCCAGCCAGCCGCTGCCGCCCGGAGGAATACGCCCTCTGTATCATTATTGACGATGGTCGCGTTGCTCAGGGTGATATCGGTAGCGGTATTGTTGACGAAGAAGATATCGCCGTTTTGATTCGTCAGTGTACCGCCGTTCATCGTAAAGGACGAGGTACCCTCTGCCGCGTCGCCCGACATGCTCTGATAGATCATGACGGCCTGATAGTAAGCGGATTTATCGCTGTTCTTCTTGTTGTTATCGGCGTTGAGAGTGACGTTGTTCAGCGTGACGCTGTTCTTGCCCTCGACGACGACGCCCTGAGAAGCGGTCGAGGTCATCTCGGCGTTCGATACGGTGATATCGGCTGTCGAATAAATGACGGGCGAGCCTGTGCCCGAGGTGGTGTAGCTGCCGCCGTCCACGTTGACCGTGCCGCCGCCGCGATCGGAGCGGATTGCCGCAGAGGAATTGCCCGAGGTGTTGACGGTGAGGTTTGTCGCGTTCATCGTGCCGCCGCCGGTCGTCATCAGACCGCCCGAGCAGTTGCCGCTCGTTTCGATATAGGAATCGCTGATGTTGACGGTCGTGCCCTCACCGTAGCTGAACACGGCGTTGGCGTGCTTGCCGTCGGTTTTGATGACCATTTCGCTGAGGTCGAGAGTGCCGCCGTTGGTGGCGAAGATCGCGGCGTTATCGCCGTAGAAGTCCGCCTCGTCGCCGCTGTCGCTGTCGCCTGTCTTGACGACCTTCGTATTGCTGTAGGTCGCTGACTCTCCGTCGGCAAGGATCGCGTGCTCGCTGTCTGCGCTGTTCTCGATCGTATCATTGATCGTGATATCCGCTTCTGTCAGCTTGTTGACAGTCGCTTCCGCTGCGGACGCGGCGCTCGTTGCGGCAGGTTGTGTCGTTTCACCGGCGGTCGCGATGATCGCCTGTGTTTCTGTTGCCGATTGATTACTTTCTGTGTTACCGGCACACGCCGCGAGTGATGCGGTCATGATACCCGCTAAGATAATGGCTAAGCCTTTTTGATAATGTTTCATATGAATGCCTCCTGTTTTTGGTATGCCGTTATGATACTCTGTCAATATGACAACGACATGACGCTAGTGTGAAAGTTCCGTGAAATTACCATAATGTGACGGTTGTGTGAAAGTTACCTGAAAGCTTTGTGAGAACTCTTGAAACTCCTTTTTGATTTGTGTATGATGCAAATGAAAACCGAAAGAAACACCATTCCATAAATCGAAAGGAGACCCATTATGACACGAAAAATCTTATCCGTTATACTGGCGCTCATGCTGGTACTCACCTTTACGATCCCCGTCTTTGCGGGATCGGTCGACACGGCGGCTGCCGCTGTTGTCGTCGATCAGAGCGCAGAGCTGACCTTCTCGAACAGCGGCATCACCGAGACTCAAGCGGGTAGCGGTTATACCATTGACGGCACGACGCTGACGATCACCACGGCAGGCACTTACCGCATCGGCGGCAGCTGCTCCGAAGGCGCGATCATCGTCAGCAAGGGGCTGAGCGACGTTACGCTGATCCTCGATGACCTGACGCTTTCGTCATCCGCGACCGCACCGATCGTCGTGAAGAAGTCGGCTACGGTCAATATTCATCTTGAGGGCGCTTCCACCCTTACCGATAACGAGAATCCTGCTAACGAGACCTCGACCGATACGACCGTTGCGGATGCATTTGAGGGCGCGGCGATCAAGGTCAAGAGCGGCTCGACCGTGACCTTCTGCGGCGACGGTGATCTGAACATCGTCGCGAATGCGAAGAACGGCATCAAGGGCGGCGCGACCGCCTCTCTGATCTTCAATGGCAGCGGCACGATCAATGTCAGCGGCAACGCAAAATACTATGGCGCGACGACCTCCGGCGCGGCGGTCAATAACGGTATCGCGTGCGACGGCAGTCTCGTATTTAATCAGGGCACCTATGTCATCAAAGCCGCGAACGACGGCATCAAGAGCGCTCCCGATGCGACAGATGAGACCGAAGGGACGACCATCGACACCGAGTCGGCCGGTACCGTTACCATCAACGGCGGCGTCTTCGATATCGACGTTGACGGCGACGGCATCCAGGCGGACACGGCGCTGAACATTAGCGGCGGTACCTTTGATATCCGCACCTGGAAGGGCTACAGCGTATGGAACGACACGCTCGCCAATGCGTATAGCTGTAAGGGCTTGAAGGCGTCCGGCGACCGCGCGGAGGAAGCGGGGATCGAGCCCGCTCTCAACATCACGGGCGGTACGTTCACGCTGAACACCGGCGACGACGCTGTCCACTCCGACGCGTATGTGACCGTGACCGGCGGCACCTTTACCATTCAGACGGGTGACGACGGTATGCACGGCGACACCTCCCTCACCATCGGCACACAGGGCGGCTTGACCCGCGATCCCGATATCACCATCAACAATTCCTATGAAGGGCTTGAAGGCGGCACGGTCTATATTTATTCCGGACGCAGTTATGTCGTCGCGAGCGACGACGGCGTGAATGCGGCGGGCGGCAGCGCGAACGGCTCCGATCCCGGCGCGGGCGGCGGCAACACCTTTAATCCCGGCGGTGGTCCCGGTGGACATCCGGGCGGTGGCGGCTTCAATCCCGGAGGCGGCTCCTCTGCCACAACCGGCAACTATAACATCTACATCTACGGCGGCGATCTGTACGTCAACTGCAACGGCGACGGACTCGACTCCAACGGCGGCTTGTATCTCTACGGCGGTACACAGGCAGTGTTCAGCATGAGGTCCGGCGGCGATAACTCCGCGATCGACGCTGACGGCACTGTTTCGATCCAGGGCGCGACCATCTTCACTGCGGGCACTGCGGGCATGGACGGCTCGGCGAAATCAAGCTGGTTCGGCTCGAACCAGAAGTATTCCTACAGCTCCACGAGCTACACAGCCGGTAAGATCATCAACACCAAGGCAGGCAGCAGCGGAAGCGTTGTATTCAGCTATTCGCTCCCGAAGGCGGTCAATTATATCATGGCTTCCTGGCCGTCTACGGTTTCATCAAGCACACCTTCCTTTGTGACCGCGACAAGTGCGACAGCATGCAAGGGCGGCTCATGGAGCCATAGCTGGAATTCCGGCACGGTGACGACCGCGGCGACTGCAACATCTACAGGCGTGATGACCTACACCTGCACTAAGTGTGGCGCGACTGAGACACAGACGATCCCGATGGCTGTTTCTGTTGATGCTTGCGATCATTCCGTCGAGCAGGAAGCGGTCGCCGACAAGGGCTACACCGTGACCTTCGCGGGCGACGGCGGCGTTGAATCCGTTACCGTATATCAGACGCAGGATACTGCGGGTGCATCTGAATCCGTTTCAGCGTCCGGCACGACGGTATCGCGCAGCAGCTCTACCGGCGAGCCTGACTCCACCGGCGACGGTCAGGTCAACTTCACCGTCGTCCTCAAGGACGGCTACACCTTGAGCGACGTCGCGGCGACTGAGGGAACATACAAGAATATCAAGGACTTATCAAACAACACCTACCGTATTACCAAGATCAACGCGGATACGACCGTTACGATTACGACCGAGAAGAGCGAGACGCCCTCCGGCTATCTCCTCGGCGATGCTGACGGTGACGGCGAGATCACGATCAGCGACGCGACTGTCATCCAGCGCGCGCTAGTCGGTATCGAGGTACCCGCTTCCTTTAACGAGACTGCGGCAGACGTAGACGGCGACGGCGAGATGACGATTGCGGACGTGACCAGCATCCAACGCTATCTCGCGGATATCGAGACCCCCTACGCCATCGGCGAGCTAAAACAATAGGATTTCCTTTTAAACAGAACCTCCCGATCGCGTTTTGCGGTCGGGAGGTTCTTGTAAACGGGCTGATTTGATCGGGAATGTTTTTGGATACGGGCGTCACTTTTTCCTCGTGATCAGGCTGATGATCTTATCGGAATGATGGACCACGATGTACGAGCCTGCGAGGGCGATGCCGGAAATGATGAAGTTGATCGTGAGCTTGCGGCTGATCTTTTTCATTTCCTTTTGGAGCTTCTTCTCGACCGCTTCCGCGATCATGGCTTTGAGCTTATCCTGTGCGGATTCTTTCAGATCCTTTTTGATTTTGTTCATGATCATGCTTCTGTCACTCCTTGATTTTATCGCTCCGATCCAAGATAAGAGCTTCTGAGAATAAACTACCATATCGGGAAAAGAATGTCAATGATATTTGTCGTCCCGAGAGGATGTTTTTTCGCTGAATCAGGCGAATTCTATTGACAGAAGTCTGATTCGGGAATAGAATGGAAAAGCTGGATTTTCAGAAAGCATGGGAAGTATATGAAACGTCAATTTGTCAAAGGAATGAAGCACGGCGTTCCGATCATGCTGGGGTATCTCAGCGTATCCTTCGGGTTCGGCGTGCTGTGTATACAAAAGAATCTGTCTATCCTCACGGCGGTCGGTATCTCTGTGACGAACCTGACCTCTGCGGGTCAGGTAGCGGGCGTGGGCGTGATCGCCGCGGGCGGCTCGATCCTCGAAATGATCCTCTGTCAGCTCGTGATCAACCTGCGCTATTCGCTCATGAGCCTGAGCCTGTCGCAGAAGCTCTCGCCGTCGTTCACCTTAGGGCACAGACTGCTCGCGGGCTACGGCGTCACGGATGAGATCTTCGCCGTTGCGTCCGCTCAGCCTGAGCCGATTGAGCCCGCCTACATGTACGGGCTGATCCTCACGCCCTTTATCGGCTGGAGCGGCGGCACGCTGCTCGGCGCGGTAGCGGGGGATATCATGCCCGCGAATGTGACGGCGGCGCTCTCGCTGATGCTCTATGGCATGTTCATCGCCATCATCATCCCGCCCGCCAAGAAGAACCATAAGGTGCTGATCGTGATCCTGATCGCGGCTGTCATCAGTGTGATCATCCACTTCCTGCTCCCGATGATCTCGTCGGGCTTCTCGGTGATCATCTCGGCGGTGATCGCCTCCGTGATCGGCGCGCTGTTCTTCCCGGCGGAGCAGCAGGAGAGAGGGGAGGGTGAGGCATGAGCATCGTCGTGTATATCGCCGTCATGGCTGTGACGACCTACCTCATCCGCGTGATACCCTTCGCGGCTGTCCGCGGCAAGATCAAGTCCCGCTTCATCAACTCCGTGCTGTACTACATCCCTTACGCGGTGCTCTCGGCGATGACCTTCCCCGCGATCTTCTTCGCGACAGGGGACGTGATCAGCTCCTCGGTCGGCACGGTGATCGCGCTGGTCATGGCATATTTCAACCTGCCGCTGATCGTGGTCGCGCTGTCAAGCTCGCTGGGCGCTTTCCTCACCACCCTGATCATACAGCTTTTTTGATCAAAACCTCGCTTCGGCGGGGTTTTTTCTGTATGTTTTGGTTACAAACTTGCTATTGAATAATCAGATCGGATATGGTATAATACATAAGATTATAAAGGAAAGTATGTGCTTTTGTGACTAACGACACCTGTAAATCGCATAATAAATGTAAATTGATCGTCATTGACGGGCTGGACGGCTCGGGCAAAGCGACCCAGACGAAGCTCCTCTGCGAGCGGCTGAACCATGAGGGTTATCAGGCGCGGACGATCAGCTTCCCCGATTATGAGAGCGATTCCTCCGCCCTTGTGCGGATGTATCTCGGCGGCAAGCTCGGCAGCAGTCCCGACGATGTCAACGCCTATGCTGCGTCGTCCTTCTATGCGGTCGACCGCGTCGCTTCCTATATCAACTCATGGGGGAGAGACTATGCGGCGTATGACTACATCATCGCCGACCGCTATACCACCTCTAACATCATCCACCAGATGTCAAAGCTCAAAGAGAATGAGCGCGAGAGCTATATCGAGTGGCTGTTTGATTATGAATACAACCGCCTCGGCATCCCTGCGCCGGATCGTGTGATCTTCCTCGACGTCGATCCCGCCGTCAGCCAGAAGCTCATTTTCGGGCGTTATCAGGGCGACGAGAGCAAGAAGGATATCCACGAGCGCGATTTTGAGTATCTCCTGCGCTGTCGCGCGTCCGCTGAATACGCGATCAAACATCTCGGATGGCTGAGGATCGAATGTGCCGAGAACGGTCAGATGCGCTCCATCGAGTCCATCAACGACGAGATCATGACGCTGGTCAAGGGTAGTTCGCATGCTTGATTTCAGAACACCGACCTTAGAGGACAGAGAGCGCATTGAGAGCTTTGTGCGGAATTGCGGTCAGATCGGCTGCGATATCTCCTTTGCCAACACCTATCTCTGGCGCGAGTACTACGATATCCGCGTCGCCTTTGACGGTGATACCTACTATAAGTGCTATGCGGACAAAGGACAGATCACAGGCTATGCGCTCCCCGTGACGCACGGAGACTTGAAGAAGGCGGTCGAGAATGTGATCGCCGACGCGCAGAAACGCGGTATCAGACCGCTGATCGGTCTGTTGAACACCGCGAACGCTGAGCTGATCCACAGGCTGTTTGCGGACAGGATCCTGCGGATCGAGGAGGACAGAGACGCTTTCGATTATATCTATGAAAGAGAGAACCTCGCGAACCTCGGCGGCAAGAAATACCACGCAAAGCGGAACCATCTCTCCCGATTCCTGCGGGAGCATGAGGATTATTCTGTAAAAGAAATATCTGCCGAGACGCTGGAGGACGCTTACGCCGTCGCCGTCAAATGGCAGGAGAACAATGACGACACCGGCGAGCTGCGGATCATCCGCGACGCGCTCGACCACTTTGACGCGCTGGGGCTGTTCGGCTTGGTGCTCTATGTGGATGGCGCACCCAAGGCGATGTGCATCGCGAACGAGCTCAACGACTGCGTCTGCGACGTCAGCTTTGAGAAAGCGGTCGAGATCAACGAGGCTTACGCCGTGATCAACAATGAATTTGCGAAGCATTTTACAAAGTATCAGCTCATCAACAGGGAAGAGGATCTCGGGCTCGAGGGCTTGCGAAAGGCGAAGCTGAGCTACCATCCGGATATCCTGTATTCCAAGAGCGTTGCGTATTTTAAATAGGGAGGTATAACTATGTTTTATTGCTTTTTAGCCGACGGCTTTGAAGAGACCGAGGCGCTCGCGCCGGTCGATATCCTGCGCCGCGCCGATATCCCGGTGACGACGGTCGGCGTGACAGGCGAGGTCGTCACGAGCTCGCACCATGTCCCCGTGACCGCCGATATGACGATCGACGAGTTTGAGATCGACGACGAGATCCGCGGCGTGATCCTGCCGGGCGGTATGCCGGGCGTGAACAATCTCTATGCCAACGAGACCGTGAAGGAAGCTGTTTCCTTCTGCGCTTCTCATGATCTTTTCGTCTGCGCGATCTGCGCCGCTCCCTCGATCCCCGGCAGAATGGGTCTGCTGGAGGGGAAGAAGGCGACCTGCTTCCCCGGCTTTGAGAAGTATTTCATCGGCGCTCAGGCGCTGACCGATAAGACCGTGA
The DNA here is from genome assembly GCA_902773635.1 of uncultured Ruminococcus sp. Taxonomy (GTDB): domain Bacteria; phylum Bacillota; class Clostridia; order Oscillospirales; family Acutalibacteraceae; genus Ruminococcoides. The sequence goes on from CACYFH010000001.1 coordinate 29,027, forward strand.
CAGACGGCAAGTTCATCACCGCGAAGGGCGCGGGCTGTGCGCTGGACTTCGGCTTTGCGATCGTCTCCGCTGTGGAAGGCGAGGAGAAGGCGGCTGAGATCGCCGCCGCGATGCAGTGCTGATGAATCCCGCGAATCCCGCTTCGTCCGCGAAAGCCTATCTGCGCGATTTCTTCAAGGAACGCCGCGGACAGCTCGCTGAGGATCCCGCCCGCAAGGAAGCGCTCGATATGGAGATCCAGACGCGTCTGCTGATCTCTCCCGAATACCGCGCCTCTGAGACGGTGCTCGTCTATCTCGCGCGTCCCTTTGAGATCGCTACCTCCATGATCATCTACGCCGCTTTGGCGAATCATAAGGCGGTCGGGCTTCCCGTGACGCTCGAGGATCATCGGATGGTCTTTCGCCGTATCACTTCTTTACAGGAGCTCGAGCCCGGACGCTTCGGCATTCTGGAGCCGACCGCATCCTGTGAAGAGATCGTCCCCGATGAAAAGACACTCTGTGTCTGTCCGGCTCTCTGCTGTGATATGCAGGGGAGGCGGCTCGGCTTCGGCGGCGGGTACTATGACCGCTATCTCGCGGACTTTCCCGGCGTGAAGGCGGCGCTGTGCTACTCCGACAGCCTGATCCCTCTGATGGAGCACGACGGCTTTGACGTTCCGATGGACGTGGTACATACAGATAATTTTTCAAGGTATATGAAAGCATAAATTTCTCATGATGCAAGGAGCATAAGTATGAGTGATTATATAGACAGCAATTCTACCGGCGAATCCATTGAGGAGACCCGCCGCAAAAAGATGGAGGAGTTCCGCCGCAACGCGAACCACAGCGCGATCCGCGGCGAGCTTGACACGGAACCGGAGAGCGTTCCCGTGCAGAGGGAATATGATCTGGACGATTTCGACGACAGCGTTTCCGGGGCGGATACTACCGATGAACCGAAAAACCGCCGCAGAAAGAACCAGGAGATCAATTCCTACTCCGACAACGACACCAAAATGCGGATAGAGCGCGACAGCAAGAAGGCGCTCAAGCAGCAGAAGAAGGAAGAGAAGAAAATCGAGAAGGAGAAGGCGAAGCGTAACCGCCGTATCTTCAAGTTCGTCTGGATCTCCATGATCGTGATCGTAGCGGTCGTCCTCTCTCAATTTATCCTGGTCGGCGTGAACGATCTGCTGGGCGTTTCCCGCGAGGAGAATCCCACCAAGGTGACCTTGAAGATCCCCGCGAATCCGTCTATCGACCAGATCGCGGATATCCTCTATCAGTCCCGCGTCATTAAGCAGCCCTTCTTCTTCAAGCTGTACGCAGGCTTCACCTCCTCGGAGGAGGGCTTCCGTCAGGGCGACTTTGAGATCGAGACGGACAAGGACTATGAGGCGATCATCAACTTCCTGCAGAGCAACGTCAACCGTACCGATATCGTCAAGGTGCAGATCACCGAGGGTATGAATACGCTCGAGATTGCGAGCACGCTGCATGAGCAGGGCGTTATCAGTGATATCCAGCAGTTCTCCGACCTGTGCAACAGCACCTATTTTGACGAGGACTTCACCTTCCTGACCGAGTTCAAGAACGCGAACGAGCGTTACTATAAGCTCGAGGGCTATCTCTTCCCCGATACCTACGATTTCTACATCGGCGAGGATCCCAAGTCCGTTATCACCAAGTTCCTCAACAACTATGAGAACAAGGTCATCCTGCATAAGGAAAAATACTTCAACAACTCCAAGAAATCCACTCTGGAGACCGAGGCGAAGGCGACCGGCTACACGCCGGATGAGATCCTGACCATCGCTTCCATCATCCAGGCTGAGGCGGCGTCGCGCGAGGATATGTACTACATTTCATCCATCCTGCATAACCGTCTGAAATACGGCGTGGAGTACGGTGTGGCACAGCTCAACTGCGACTGTACCGTCTACTATCCCTACCGTAAGGCGTCCGACGTGCCGGAGAGCATCCGCGCGACCTACCACTCTACATATAATACCAACGACTTCGCCGGTCTGCCGCCGGGTCCGATCTGTAACCCCGGCGCCGAGGCGATCAAGGCAGCCATCAGACCGTATGAGACGGATTATCTGTACTTCTGTCATGACACCGTGGAGAACGGCTCGATCCCGTACTACTCCACCACGATCGACGAGCATAACTACTATCTCTCCATCATCGGCACCGGTACGCCGGCGTCCACCGAGGCGAATTCCAATGGTTGATAAAATGCCGGAGGTGCTCTCCCCGGCGGGCGATCCGGAAAGTCTGAGAACCGCGCTGAGCTTTGGCGCCGACGCGGTCTATCTCGCGGGCAAGACCTTCGGCATGCGGACGGCTTCCAAGAATTTTTCTCTTGAAGAATTAAAAGAAGCCTGTGAGCTGGCTCACGGCATGAAGAAGAAGGTTTACCTGACCTGCAATACCCTTCCGCGGAATGCCGATATCCCCTCGATGCCTGATTTCCTGACGGCGGCGGGGGAGTGCGGCGTAGACGCGTTCATCATCGCCGACCTCGGCGTGTTCGAGATGGCGAAGAGATATGCCCCGCAGGTGGAGCGCCACATCTCCACCCAAGGGGGGATCATCAACTATGAAGCCGCTCGCGCGTGGTATGATTTAGGCGCGAAGCGCGTCGTCCTGGCGCGTGAGACGCGGCTCGATGAGATCGCCGAGATGCGCCAAAAGATCCCGAAGGACTTGGAGATCGAGTGCTTCGTCCACGGCGCGATGTGCGTGTCCTTCTCGGGCAGATGCCTGATATCCTCCTTCATGACCGGCCGCGATGCCAACCGCGGCGACTGTGCCCAGCCCTGCCGCTGGAAGTATCACCTGATGGAGGAGAACCGCGAGGGCGAGTTCTTCCCGGTTGAGGAGGAGAACGGCGGCACTTATCTCTATAACTCACGCGACCTGTGCATGATCGAGCACATCCCCGCTCTTGTGCAGGCGGGCGTCGACAGCCTGAAGATCGAGGGGAGAGCCAAGACCTATTATTACACCGCCGTGACGACCAATGCTTACCGCCACGCCGTCGACGAATACCGCTCCAATCTCAGCAATCCCGACTACAAGGTGAGCCGCTGGATCGTTGATGAATTGGACAAGATCAGCCACCGCGCCTATTCCACCGGCTTCTTCTTCGGGAATGAACCCGGTCAGGAGACGGTGAACGGCGGCTACATCCGACATTATAACGCCGTTGCCGTCTGTGAAGAGGGCAGCAACGTCAAGAACATCTGCGTGATCACCCAGAGGAACAAGTTCCTCGTCGGCGATACGCTGGATATCCTGCCGCCCGACGGCTACAGCTTCGAGACAAAATGCCTGCGCCTTGTCAACGAGGACGGCGAGGAAGTCCCCGCCGCACCGCATCCGATGCAGAGACTTTGGATGACAACGGATAAGCCGATCCCGAACGGCTCGGTTATCCGAAAGAAAAATATGTAATCTATGTGGATTAGGATTTAGGAATGAGGAAAAAAGCTTTTGACCATATAATTCCTAATTCCTAACTCCTAATTCCTAATTTACTGAAATGAGGTAATTACAATGCAGTACATGGGTTTGAACGAACTCAGAGAAAAATTCCTTTCCTTCATGGAGAGCAAGGGGCACCTTCGCCTGCCGAGCTTCCCGCTCATTCCGAAGGACGATAACTCTCTTCTCCTGATCAACTCCGGTATGGCGCCGATGAAGAAGTACTTCACCGGTGAGGTCACTCCGCCCCGCAGCCGCGTGACCACCTGCCAGAAGTGCATCCGCACGCCCGATATCGAGCGCGTCGGCATCACCGCCCGCCACGGCACTTATTTTGAGATGCTCGGCAACTTCTCCTTCGGCGATTACTTCAAGCATGAGGCGACCGCGTGGGCGTGGGAATTCTTCACCAAGGTTCTGGAAATGCCCGAGGAACTGCTCTACTGCTCCGTCTTTGAGGACGACGACGCGGCTGTCGAGATCTGGACGAAGGAGGTCGGCGTCGACCCCTCTCATATCGTCCGTCTGGGCAGAGAGGACAACTTCTGGGAGCACGGCTCAGGTCCCTGCGGTCCCTGCTCCGAGATCTACTTCGACCGCGGTCCCGAGAAGGGATGCGGACGCCCCGACTGCCACGTCGGCTGTGAGTGCGACCGCTTTGTCGAGGTCTGGAACCTCGTTTTCTCTCAGTTCGAATCCGACGGCAAGGGTACATACACCGAGCTTGCCAAGAAGAATATCGACACCGGTATGGGTCTGGAGCGTCTCGCCTGTGTGATGCAGGGCGTGGACAACCTCTTCCTGGTCGATACCGTTCAGAATATCATGAAGCATATCTCACAGGTCGTCGGCGTGAAGTACGGCGAGGATGAGAAGAAGGATATTTCCCTGCGCGTTATCACCGACCATATCCGCTCCACCACCTTCATGATCGGCGACGGCGTTATGCCGTCCAACGAGGGCAGAGGCTACGTCCTGCGTCGTTTGCTCCGCAGAGCCGCACGTCACGGCAGACTCTTAGGCTATCACAAGCCCTTCCTGTATCAGATCTGCGAGACCGTCATCAAGGAGAACGAGTCCGCTTATCCCGAGCTTGCTGAGAAGAAGGATTATATCGTCAAACTGATCAAGGTCGAGGAGGAGAACTTCGCCAAGACCATCGATCAGGGCATGAGCATGCTCGAGGATATCATCGAGCGCCATGAGGTCAGCGTCCTCAGCGGTGAGGATGCGTTCAAGCTCAACGACACCTTTGGTTTCCCGATCGATCTGACCCGCGAGATTTTGGCGGAGAAAGGCATCGAGGTCGACGTCGACCGCTTCCATGAGCTGATGCTGTTGCAGAAGCAACGCTCCCGCAAGGCGAGAAAGAACGCCGGCGCGGATGCTTGGCTGTCCGATTCCATCGACTTCTCCGACCTTTCCGCGACCGAGTTCATCGGCTATACCGACTACAGCAGTGAGAGCAAGGTGCTCGCGATCGTCAAGGACGGCGAGCGTGTCGACCGCGCCCAGGAGGGCGACAGCGTCGTTATCGTGCTCGACCGCACGCCCTTCTATGCGGAAAGCGGCGGTCAGGTCGCCGATACCGGTGAGCTGAAGGCTGGCGACTGTGAGATCGACGTCGACGACGTGAACAAGGACCCGGCGGGCGTTTACATGCACATGTGTGAGGTCTCCACCGGCACGCTTGCCGTCGGCGATACCGTAGAAGCGAAGATCGACGTTGACCGCAGAATGGATATCATGCGCAACCACACCGCGGCTCACTTACTGCAGGCGGCGCTGCGCGAGGTGCTCGGCACTCATGTCCAGCAGGCGGGTCAGCTCGTCAACGAGGACGAGGTTCGTTTCGACTTCACCCATTTCTCCGCGCTCACTCCCGAGGAGCTGATCCGCGTGGAGAAGCTGGTCAATATGAAGATCCTTGAGGGCATCCCCGTCACCTGCACCGAAATGTCCATCGAGGACGCGAAGAAGAAGGGCGCGATGGCGCTGTTCGGCGAGAAATACGGCGACGTCGTCCGCGTTGTGGAGGCAGGCGAGTTCTCCAAGGAGTTCTGCGGCGGTACGCATGTGGATAACACCTCCAAGCTCGGTCTGTTCAAGATCAAGCAGGAGGGCTCCGTCGCGGCGGGCGTCCGCAGGATCGAAGCCGTCACCGGCTACAACTTCCTGATGTACCTGAACAACGCGATCATGATGATCGGTCAGGCGGCGCAGACCCTGCACATCAACAATCCCTTTGAGCTTGTCCAGGGCGCGGCGCGCATGATGGAAAAGTATAAAGAGAACGAAAAGGAGCTCGAGAGACTGCGCGACGAGATGGCGAAGGATCAGACCGGCTCCATCCTCGAGAACTCCGAGAGAGTAGGGGACACCAAGATCGTCACCGCGATGTACAACGGCGCTGACGCCGACGCGCTCCGCAAGATGTGCGAGTACATCTATGATTCCGTCGACGACGCTGTCGCGGTGCTCGCTTCCACCAAGGGCGGCAAGCTCGTGTTCTCCTGCGTCTGCACCAAGAAGGCGATCGAGAAGGGTCTCAAGGCAGGCAACATCGTCCGCGAGGTCGCGAAGATCGCAGGCGGCAACGGCGGCGGCAAGCCCAATATCGCGATGGCAGGCGGTAAGGATATGACCAAGGCTGACGAAGCGCTCTATGCCTTAAAGGGCATTGTAGAAGCCGCTTTAGCGTAAATCTATATAAAAAATCCATGAGCCGCGGGAGCTTCCCGCGGCTCTTTCTGTTAATTATCCGACTTCCGATTTCTTGCTTTGAAGCCGCATTTTTATTAACAATTTGTTCATTTCCTTTTGACATGAATGACCAATAATCCACCCTCATTGTCGATAGCGTTTGTCATAACCTCTAAACCTGTTTTTATGTTGTTGACTTTTCAAAAAAACAGAGTAAAATATGCTCCAGACGTGAGAAACTTGACGTTTTGAGCGTCGAAATTCTTTGAATACTATGGAGGTATTTATGATGACTAAGAAGTTTTCCAAGCATGTAATGGCTATCCTTATGGTTATGATCATGGCTGTTTCTATGTTCGCTGCTACCGCTGTTGTAGCTTCCGCCGACGAGGTTGACACCATCCCCGCTGAGGGCGTTGAGGTTACCGAGGAGGTCATCGACGAGGAGGACGTTGCAGTTCCTTCCAACGACGGTGTTATCGCTCCTCAGGGCGAGGAAGCTCCCGTTGAGGAGACCGTCGCTGAGACGACTGCCGAGACCGTTGCCGAGACTCAGGCTGAGACCGTCGCTGAGACGACTGCCGAGACTACTGCTGAGACCGTTGCGGCTACCGTTGCTCCGACTGTCGCTCCCAAGACTGCGAACACCCCCAAGACCGGCGACAACATGTGGCTGTTCATCGGTATCGGCATCGTTGTCGTTGCGATCATCGCGATCGTGATCACCGTTGTCGCGAAGAAGAAGGCTAAATAATTTAACCGAATACACATCTTTAACCGAAAGGCGGTGACGGGTTTTCCCGCCGCCGCTTTGTTTTTTGGATCATGAAACATTCAAAACAGGATTACTATTACGACGACCCCGACTATACGCAGAACTACGACGTCGATCAGCCCAAGCGCCGCGCGCCGCAGAACTACGACGTCAGTGAGGAGCGGTACTCTCAGCGCGTACAGCAGTACCCGCCGCAGAGACAGTACCCGCCTTATCCGCAGGAGTACAACGACAGGGGCTATGAGCAGGGCTATCGTCAGGGCTATGAGCAGGGTTATCAGCAGGCGTATTACCGCGATAGCAGGAACTACGGCGACAGCTATGACGATAACAGCCGCAATCAGCGCAGATATGACCGCGGCTATGACGACGGCTATGACGACCGCCGCGGATATACAAAGAGAGCGCCGAAGAAGAAAACAAGCGGCGCGATCATCACCGTCCGCGTGATCGCGATCCTTCTCCTGATAGCAGGTCTGGGCATCGTCGGCTTCAAGCTGTATCAGTATTATGACGACAAAAAGGGTCATAACGAGCTGCAGGCGCTGTCCGCGGACTTCAACCAGCTTTACAGCAGGAACAACGACTTCTACGGCTGGCTCAAGGTGGATGATACCGAGATCGACTACCCCGTGATGTATACGCCCTCCGACCCGGAGCATTATCTGCACACGGATTTTGACGGCGACTACTCCGAGAGCGGCGAGCTGTTCATGGACGCGAACTGCGACCCGAACGGCTACCACGCGCTGATCTACGGTCACCACATGTTCAACGGCTCGATGTTCGGCAACCTTCCGAAGTACGGCGAGGAGGACTACTATCAGGCGCACCGCACCTTCCGCTTTGACACGATGAACGAGCGCGGCGAGTATGAGATCTTCGCGGTGTTCTACAGCCAGGTCTACGACGACAACGAGGACGTGTTCAAGTATTACTACTACGCGAACCTCAACGACGAGGCAACATACAACAGCTACGTCGCCAACGTCAAGGCGCTGTCGATCTATGAGACCGGCATCTCTCCGATGTACGGCGAGAAGATCGTCACTCTCTCCACCTGTAATTATCACACCAACGACGGCAGATTCGTCGTCTGCGGCAGGAAGATCAACTAAAGAAAAAGGAGCTGCTTTTTGCGGCTCCTTTTTTGATGATCGGGAAGCCGAGGCTCTCTCCGCAGTCAAGCGCGCGTTCTCACACAAACAATAAACCCCCGAGTTTCCTCGGGGGTCAGTTGCTGTTGATTAAACCGCTCTTGTTACCTTACCTGAACGTAAGCAACGGGTGCAAGCGTGAACTCTCTGGGGAGTGCCGTCAACAATCGCCTTGACTCTCTGCACATTCGGCTTGAAAGTTCTGTTGGAACGTCTGTGTGAGTGAGAGACCTTGATGCCGAATTTAACATCCTTGCCGCAAAAATCACATTTTGCCATGCTTGTACACCTCCTTTGAAGAATAATACATGCGTTAACTCGTATATAATAGCAGAAAAAAGAGAAAAATGCAAGGGGTTTTTGAAAATTCTTTCAACTTTTTCAACTTGCTATTTCAGCGCTTTTATAGTATACTATACTCTGTATTGATGTGTCAACATGATTTTTCTTTGAAAGGTGATCACATGCTACTCGATCTGATCCAAGGCAGACTGACCTTTACCGACGCTATCGTTGAGATCCTCGCGATACTGGTCATCATCTTCCTGGTACTGCCGTTTCATGAATGGGCGCACGCCTTCACGGCGTCCAAGCTCGGCGATACGTCCATCAAATACCGCGGACGCCTGACGCTGAACCCGATGGCGCATATCGACCCGATCGGCGCGCTCTCGCTCCTGTTGGTCGGCTTCGGCTGGGCGAAGCCCGTCCCGATTGATCCCAGGAACTTCAAGAGACCCAAGAGCGGTATGGCGATCGTCGCGCTGATGGGACCTGTCGCGAATATCGTCGCGGCGCTCGCGGGCGGCTTGATCTTTCACGCGATCAACGCGTTCACGAATGGCTTCTTCCCGATGGTCGTGGACGGTCAGGCGTATTCGCTGAATGTCTTCGGCTACTACGTCTACCTTTTCCTGAGATACTATATCCATATCAACTGCGCGCTGGCAGTGTTCAATCTGCTTCCGCTTCCGCCTCTCGACGGCAGTAAGGTGCTCTTTGCCTTCCTGCCGGATCGGATCGTCGCGAAGTTTTATCAGTATCAGCAGATCATCTCCATCATCATGATCGTCCTGATCTTTTCGAGGATCCTCTCTATCCCGCTGAACTTCCTCACGGGCTTCGTTATCAATTTCGTCGACTGGCTGACGCATCTGCCGTTCTCCTTTGTCGGCTAAACTATCAACAGGAGTGAGCGTATGGCTGAACAATTGAATAACCAGATCACCATACTGCCCTCCGATGCGTCCGGCACCACCCATATCGGGGAGCAGCTGACCTATCATCTTGAGGTGTATGACGGTCCTCTCGACCTGCTCTTGACCCTTGTCATCAAGAATAAGATCGACATTTATGATATCAAGATCGCCGACCTGCTCGACCAGTACATGGAGCAGATCGAGCTGATGCGCGAGAATGAGATGGATATCGCCTCGGAGTTCCTTGAGATGGCGTCGCGTCTGGTCTACATCAAGTCCGCAATGCTCCTGCCGAAATATGAGGAGGAAGCCGAGGACTTGAAGAAGGAGCTGACCGGTCAGTTGATCGAGTATCAGCAGTGCCGCGCGATCGCGAAGATGCTCGCGCCGATGGTCGACTTCGACACCTTCACGAAAGTCCCTTCCAAGGTCGATTTCGACCTGACCTATAACCGCATCCATGATCCCTTTGATATTTCCAAGGCGTACGTCAGCGCCGTGGGACGCGGTCAACGCCGTCTGCCGCCCGACCGCTCCGCCTTCGAGGGTATCGTGAGCCGCAAGATCGTCTCCGTCTCGTCGCGCATCATCCACGTCATGCGTCGGCTGTGGCACGGACGCACGGTCACCTATAAAGAGTTATTTACCGCAAGCCATGAGAGAAGCGAGCTTGTCGCGACCTTCCTCGCGGTGTTGGAGCTTGTCAAGGGCAAGCGTGTGCGGATCGAGGGCGACGGCGATGACGCGATCGTCCACATGATTGAGAAAAAGGAGGGAACGCCGTGACAGAAAAAGAATATCGTTCGGCAATCGAGGCAATACTTTTTTCAGCGGGCGATCCCGTTGATCTCGGCAGATTGTCAGAGGCGTTGGAGCTTCCCGAATCCGCCGTCAAGACCCAGCTCGACCTGCTCATGGACGAGTACGCGCAGCTTGACAGGGGTATTACTGTCATCCGCCTGAACAACACCTATCAGATGGTATCCGTCAAAAAATATGCTCCTCAGGTGCGTAAGGCGATGGATCTGAGAAGGAACATCCCGCTCTCTCAGGCGGCGATGGAGGTGCTCGCCGTGATCGCCTACAACCAGCCCGTCACCAAGAGCTTTGTCGAGCAGGTTCGCGGCGTTGACTGCTCCGGCGTGATCGGCTCGCTGACCACCAAGGGTCTGATCGAGGAGAAGGGCAGACTGGAGCTGCCCGGACGTCCGCTCTTATACGGTACGACCGACCACTTCCTGCGCTGTTTCTCCATCAGCTCGCTGGACGAGCTGCCGCCTATCCCGAAGGATGAGGACAGGGGCGACAGAGGGCGTCAGCTGAGCATTTTTGAAGAGGAAAACAAGGATAAACCCGACGACGGCGAGGTCACCGGCACGGTGGATGAGATCGTCGCCGAAGCGGTAGAAGGGAACTAGCGTGATCGCGCTGTATATCCTTCTCGGGATCCTTCTGCTGCTGTTTCTGATCACGCTGATCAGGGTGCAGGTCTTTGCGACCTACACGGACGATCTGACCCTGACGCTGAAAATTCTCTTTTTCAAGATCCCGATCCTCCCGCAGACGGAGAAGCCGAAGAAGCCTGAGAAAGAGAAAAAGCCGAAGCAAGAGAAGCCGAAGCCCGAGAAGAAAGAAGAGGACAAGAAGGAAAAGAAGCCGTCCTTCCTGAGCAAGCTCAAGGATAAAAAGGGCGTGACGGGCGTCCTCTCGCTCTTTACCTCGATCGCGAAGATCGCCGGAGGCGCTTTGAAGGGCATCTTTTCCCATATCGTGATCAAGAAAATGGACGTCGGTATCGAGCTGACAGGCGAGGACGCGGCGAGCGTTGCGGTCAACTACGGCCGCGTGTGCTCGGTGCTCTATCCCGCCGTCAATATCATCGCCGCGGCGACTGTCTGTGAGAATTACAACGTCGTTGTCGAGCCGGTGTTTGATCCGGACAGAGAGACCGCAGTCTATGCGGACGTTTATTTCTACCTGCGGATCATCTGGGTTCTTGCGGAAGCGATCAAGGCGGCTGTGAAGCTTTTGATCGTCCGCATCAAGTTATAAACAGCTATGTATACAACCTCAAAGGAGTTGAAGATAAATGAGTGAACATCCTATCAACAGCTTGATGGATACCTCCATGAGAAAGATCAGGGAACTGATCGACGTGAATTCCATCATCGGCGATCCGATCACCACCCCCGACGGAACCACCATCATCCCCGTCTCCAAGGTGGCGTACGGCTTTGCGTCCGGCGGCTCCGATCTGCCCACCAAGAAGGAGAACCGCGACTGCTTCGGCGGCGGCTCCGGCGCGGGCGTTTCCATCCAGCCGATCGGTTTCCTGAGCATCGCCAAGGGCAACGTAAGATTCATCCCGATCGAGAAGTACGACGGCGCGGCTGACCGCATCGTCGGCATGATCCCCGAGGCGTTCGACAAGATCTCCTCCTTCATCAAGAAGGACAAGCCCAACAAGTCCGATCTGGAGAACGATCTGGACAGCTTCGATTAAGAACCTCTCATAATCTCCCGGCAAGCGTCATAAGCTTGTATGGGTGATATGATGAAAAGACTGTTTTGTATCCTGCTTTCCTGCGTGCTGATTGCGCTGACGGTCGCCGTGTTCCACGCGGATTCCGTGACGACCTCCGCGCGGGCGTTCGAGCTTTACTGCGCCGATAACGGCGAGGTTCTGCTCTCCGAGAACGCCGACGAGAAGCTCCCGATGGCTTCCACCACCAAGATCATGACGACCCTCTTGTGTCTGGAAGCGGCGGCGAAGGATAATAAAACGGTCGAATTCACTGAGGAAATGACTGCCGAGGGCAGCTCGATGTACCTCCAAGTCGGCGAGCGCGTCACCCTGCGCGATCTTGCCGTCGGCATGATGATGCAGTCGGGCAACGACGCCGCCAACGCCGCCGCCATCGCTATCGCGGGGAGTATCGAGGCCTTCGCTGATTTGATGAACGAGAAGGCGAAGGAGATCGGCATGGCGCATACCCATTTCGTCACTCCGAGCGGCTTGGACGATGAGGAGCACTATTCCTGCGCCCACGATATGGCGCTTCTGATGGCGTATGCCCTGCAGAATGAAGCCTTCGCGCAGATCACCTCCGAGACCTCCATGACCGTCAGCTTTGTCGAGCCGCCCGAGAAAAAGGTCACTTATCCGAACCATAATAAGCTCTTGAAGCTGTACGAGGGCTGTATCGGCGGGAAAACGGGCTATACCGACCGCAGCGGCAGGTGCCTTGTCTCCGCCGCAAAGCGCGACGGCGTGACCCTGATCGCCGTGACGCTCGACGATCCCGATGATTGGGACGACCACATCGGGCTGTATACCTATGGCTTCAATGCTCTCTGCGCGGCACAGATGCCGAAGAGCGGCGGCTACACCGTCCCCCTCGTCGGTGCGGATGCGGATTCCGTGACGCTGACCTGCGCCGAGATTGCTTCCGCGGTTGTCCCGCGCGATCAGGTGAAGGATGTGCACATGAAGGTCAGCCTGCCGCCCTTTGTTTACGCGCCCTTGAAGAAGGGCGAGAGGGTAGGGGAGCTGGTATTTCTTCTCGACGGCGAGAAGGTCGCCTGCGTTCCGCTGACCGTCTCCGAGGCTGTCTCCTATAACGACAAAAAACGAGATTTCATTACATATATAAAGGATTTATTACATTGGCACAGCTAGTCAGATTACAGAAGATGCTCGCCGACTGCGGCGTAGCCTCCAGAAGAAAAAGTGAAGAATTGATCGCCGCAGGCCGCGTCCGCGTCAACGGCAGAGTCGCGCAGATCGGCGATAAGGTCGATCCGTACAACGACAAGGTCTACGTCGGCAAGCGCCGCGTGACAGGCACCGCGAAGCCCAAGCTCCGCTATATCATGCTCAACAAGCCGCGCGGCGTGCTCACCACCATGAGCGACGAGAAGGGGCGGCGCTGTGTCGCCGATCTGATCTCCGATATCGACGTGCGTCTGTACCCGGTCGGCAGGCTCGACCGCGACAGCGAGGGCATGCTCCTGATGACCAACGACGGCGAGTTTGCGAACCATATCATGCACCCGAAGAAGCACGTCAACAAGGTCTACCGCGTGACTGTGCGCCCCAATATCAAGGACGAGCAGGTCGCAAAGCTGGAGGGCGGCGTCGTCATCGACGGCAGAAAGACCGCTCCCGCTCAGGTGCGCGTCGTCAGCCGCGATAAGGATGATGACCGCTGTGTGCTGGAGGTCGTGATCCGCGAGGGCAGGAACCGCCAGATCCGCAAGATGTGCGCGGCGGTCGGTCTGGACGTCGCCCGCTTGAAGCGCATCGCCATCGGCGGCGTGAAGCTCGGCGGTCTGCGCTCCGGCATGTACCGCGACCTGACGGATATCGAGATCAGAAAGCTCTATGCCGACCCGAACCCGAATGAGAATTTCGATCCCTTTGCATAGGGTAGGGACGAGCAGTGCTCGTCCGCGGACGGTCGATGACTGTCCCAAAAGTTATTCGAAACTGTTAACGGAGGACAAATATGCTGGTAGTCAAGCCCGACCCGAAGAATGAACAGAATACGACAAAGGCGCTCAACGCCTTTCTGGACGACGTGCCCTGCGGCTTTGTGCGCTTTCATCTGAACGGCTATATCATCGTGGTGGAGGAGCTTCTCCCGATCCCGGACGATCCGAAGAACATCGACAAGCCGACCTACGCCATCCTCGACACCATCATCCGCGCGCTCGGCTCCTACGGACTGAACCACTCCTGCTTCTATCTGGAGAGCGAGAACCCGGTTCTGTACGACACGCTCTCAGCGCTCCGCTTTGAGCATAAGGACGGGATCATGAAGAGCGATCTCTCAAAGATCCTCAACCACAGCCATTAATTGATTTTGACAGCTTTCTTTACGGAAAGCTGTTTTTTTACTTGCGTTTTGCGCTACTTTGATATATAATATAAAATGAATAAAAATGTGGTACTTTGCGTTATGGATATTTCCTTTACGGAATATTAACGCGGTATCTTCCATAGGAGGAATGTATATGAGTACAGAGAAGCTCACGTCTTACGACGTGTTGAACGCGTTCTTTGACGACGGCAGCTTTCAGGAGACTGACGCTTACTTGAAGAGCGCTGACGGCGAGGCTGAGGCTGTGACCGGTTTCGGTACGGTCGACGGCGTTCCCGCCTTCGCTTTCTCTCAGAATGTTGACGCTTGCGGCGGCGCGATGAGCAAAGCGCAGGCGAAGAAGATCATCCGTCTGTATAACGCGGCGCTGAAGACCGGCGCTCCCGTTGTCGGCTTCTATCAGTCCGTCGGCGGCAGACTGGAGCAGAAGTATGAGCTTTTGGCGGCTTACGGCGATATTCTTCGCAAGTCCTCAAAGCTCAGCGGCGTTGTGCCGCAGGTCAGCGTCGTGCTGGGCAACTGCCTGGGCACCTCCGCGCTGATCGCCGCATCCGCCGATTACATCATCATGAACAAAACAGCGAAGCTCTCCGTCGATACGACCGGAGAGAACGCTTCCGCTGACGATAACCTGAGCGCGGGCGTTGCGTCCTTCGTCTGTGACGACGAGACCGCCTGCATCGAGAAGGCAAAGGCGCTTCTCGGTTATTTCCCCGCCAATAATCTGGAGCCTGCTCCCGCGTTCGAGACCGTTCCGGCTTATGCGGATCCCGATAAGCTCCCGAAGTACTTTGCGGACGAGAACTCTCTGCTCTGTGTCGGCGGCGGCTACGGCGAGCCGACCTGCACCGCCTTCGGCCGCGTGAACGGCTATCCCGTGGGCATCGTCGTCACCAAGGGCGGCGAGATCAGCTCCGACGGCGCGAGGAAGATCATGAAGCATGTTCGCTTCTGCGACGCGTTCTCTCTGCCGATCATCACGCTGGTGGACGCGGAGAAGTTCGAGACCCTCGCTGACGCCTCCAAGCTCGTTTCCGTCTATGCCGAGGCGACCGCTCCCAAGCTGAGCATCATCTCCGGCACGGCTGTCGGCGCGACCTACATCGCGCTCGCGGGCTCTGCGTCCGGCGCGGATTTCGTCTACGCTCTGCCCGAGGCGGTCGTATCTCCCGTAGCTCCCAAGGCGGCGGCGTTCATCATGGACGCTGAGATCGCGGACGCTCCGGTTGCCGAGCAGGAAGCGCGCGCGCAGGCGTATATCAAGGCGAACCTCACCGCTGTGAAGGCTGCTGAGGACGGCTATGTGGACGACATCGTCATGCCTGCCGCTCTGCGTGAGAAGCTGGTCTCTGCGCTCGATATCCTGTCCGCGAAGCGCGTCTCCACTCTCCCGAAGAAGCACACCACCGCACTGTAATCTGTCAAAAATTCACATAAAGAGGTAATCAATATGAAAAATCTGAGAATCACCGTGAACGGTATCGCATATGACGTACAGGTAGAGGAGCTCTCCGGCGACGCTGTCGCTTCCGCTCCTTCTGCTCCTTCTGCTCCTGCTCCCGCTAAAGCTCCCGCCGCTCCTAAGAAGGCGGCTGTCGGAGCAGGTGAGAAGGTCGCCGCTCCGATGCCCGGCACCATCGTTTCCGTCAACGTTTCCGACGGTCAGGCTGTCAAGAAGGGCGACGTCCTCGTTGTCCTCGAAGCCATGAAGATGGAGAACGAGATCAAGGCGCCCGCCGACGGCACCGTCACCTCCGTCGCTGTTTCCAAGGGCGAGAGCGTTGACACCGGCGCGACCCTTGTGACCATCGCGTAAGGGGAGTGCAGTATGAGCAGAAAAATCCTTATCACAGACACCACCCTGCGTGACGCGCACCAGAGCCTGATCGCGACCCGCATGACCACGGAGGAGATGCTCCCGATCCTCGACGAGATGGACAAGATCGGCTTCTATTCTCTGGAATGCTGGGGCGGCGCGACCTTTGACAGTTGTCTGCGTTTTTTGAACGAAGATCCGTGGCAGCGCCTTCGTACCATCCGCGATCACTGCAAGAACACCAAGCTGCAGATGCTCTTCCGCGGTCAGAATATGCTCGGCTACCGCCATTATGCGGACGACGTTCTGGAATATTTCGTCCAGAAGACCGCCGCGAACGGTATCGACATCATCCGTATTTTCGACGCGCTGAATGATATCAAGAATCTCCGCACCGCGATCAAGGCGGCGAAGAAGGAGGGCGCTCACGCGCAGGTAGCGATCAGCTACACCACCGGTCCAGTTTTCACCGATGAATACTATGTAGAGTATGCGAAGCGCATCGCCGACGCGGGCGCTGACTCCATCTGCATCAAGGATATGGCGGCGCTCCTCACGCCTTACCGCACGGAGAAGCTCGTCAGAGCCATCAAGGGCGCTGTCGACCTGCCGTTACAGCTCCACACCCACTATACCTCGGGACTTGCTTCCATGTGCCTGATGAAGGGCGTTGAGGCGGGCGTCGATATGATCGACACCGCGATGTCTCCGCTCGCACTCGGCACCTCTCATGCGCCGACCGAGAGCATGGTCGCGGCGTTCATGGGCACGGAATATGACACCGGCATCGGGCTTGAGAGCTTAACGCCCATCCGCGATTACTTCATGACCCTGCGTGAGAAGTACATCAAGAGCGGTCTCTTAGACCCCAAGATGCTCGCGACGGACGCGAAGGCGCTGATCTATCAGGTTCCCGGCGGTATGCTCTCGAACCTTCTCTCTCAGCTCAAGCAGGCGGGCAAGGAGGATAAGCTCACCGAGGTTCTTAACGAAGTCCCGCGCGTGCGTGAGGACAGCGGTTATCCGCCGCTCGTCACGCCGACCTCTCAGATCGTCGGCACGCAGGCGGTGTTCAACGTCATCATGGGCGAGCGCTACAAGATGTGCACCAACGAGTTCAAGGATCTCGTCGCCGGCAAGTACGGCACCACGCCGATGCCGATCGACCCCGAGTTCCGCAAGAGGATCATCGGCGATATGCAGCCCATCGACTGCCGTCCCGCAGATCTTTTGGAGCCGGAGCTGGAGAAGCTGCGTGCGGAGATCCCGCAGTATATTGAGCAGGAGGAGGACGTCCTCAGCTACGCGCAGTTCCCGAAGGTCGCCGTCGACTTCTTTGAGAAGCGCCGCAACAAGAAGCTGGGCATCAACTCCGAGCTTCTCGACAAGACCAATAAGGTTCATCCTGTATAAAAGAAGGCACCCTCTCGGGTGCCTTTTTCATGTCTTTATGACGCCGTATTGGAATTCGTTCAGCGGATAGTCGGGAGTTTGCCTGCAGTTCATCAGGTCAGTCGCGCGGATATCCACGTCGAATACTTCCTTTGCATTTTGATCGAGCTGTTCATAGCCGTGCTTGACGTCGACGAGAAGGGGGAGGTTGCGCGATTTGATCAGATGGCTCATATCCCGCCTGACGCCGAGCACGCGGACATAGGGGACGGGACTGTCCTGCAGCTCCTGCGTGATGTTCAGCACGATGGATAATGCGATCCTTCTCAGCCGCGCCATGGTGTAGCGCTTGGTTTTTGCGGCGGTGAGAATCTCATCCAGCGTGTTGTACTGCTGCGCACATTTGTACAGGCGGTTGTTGATCCCTTCCGCGACGCCCGCGATCTTCTCTGATATTTCGGGCTTCGTGGTTTTGAGCAGAAAGACAGGGATTCGGTCATTCTTTTCAAAGGTGTAGACGGTTTTGACTGCCATCGGCGTGTACGCGGAATAGTCCTCGCCTGATAAGATCATCGCGCGGAGCTTGGAGGCGGAGGCAATATTCCCGCTCGTCAGCTCGCTGTCATGCGCCGCGCCCTCGCGCGGGATCGCGACAGGTCGGATGCCGAACTCCCGACAGGCGCGGATGTATTCGATCGCGAGGATGTTGTTGGGCTGACTGATGATCTCTGCGTATTTTTCTCCGAGAGCTTCCGAGACGGCTCTCGGGTAGTAGGTGCCGCTCTGCATCCGTGCGCCGATCTCCTCCTGCGTATCGTCGCGGTCGAGCGCGTCGAGGGTCTCCTCCAAGTCGGAAAGGCTGTTCTCCGCGCCGAAGCAGAGCATGTCGCAGTTCAATTCATAGGCAAGCTGCACGCCGCTGTGCGCGAAAACCGGAGCGGGGGAGACGGCGTAGACCGTCGGCAGCTCGACGATCATATCCGCGCCGTTTTGAAGCGCCGCCTTTGTACGAGCGAATTTGTCGGTGATCGCGATATCGCCGCGCTGGACGAAGTTTCCGCTCATGATGCAGACGATCTCGTCCGCGTATTCCGCTTTAATTTTCTCTAAGAGAAATTTGTGACCGTTATGAAACGGATTGAACTCGCATATCACGCCTGCCCTGGGCATATTCTCACCAACTTTCAGAAAATGCTTGAAAATCCCTGTAAAATAGTCTATTATAGTATATGTCAAAAAATTGCATTTTTCAATAGGAGGAAACCTTTTATGAAAATTCTTGTTATCAACGCGGGCAGCTCCAGCCTGAAATACCAGCTGATCGACATGGACACCGAGCAGATGATCGCCAAGGGCAACTGCGAGCGTATCGGTCAGGAGGGCTCTTTCATCGGTCATAAGACCGCCGACGGCCGCTCCTTCACCAAGGAAATTCCCATGCCCGACCACGCGAAGGCGTTCATCGCGGTCAGCGACGCGCTTCTTTCCGAGGAATTCGGCGTGATCAAGAATCTGGACGAGGTCGCCGCGATCGGTCACCGTATCGTCCAGGGCGGCGCGCTGTTCAGCGATCCCGAGCTTGTCACCGAGGAAGTCATCAAGGGCATCGAGAGCCTGATCCCGCTTGCTCCGCTCCATAACCCCGGCCATGTACAGGCGATCCGCGGCTGTCAGCAGGTATTCGGCGACAAGATCCCGATGGTCGTCGTATTCGATACCGCGTTCCATTCCACCATGCCCGAGAAGGCGTATATGTACGCTGTTCCCTATGAGTATTATGAGAAGTACGCTGTCCGCCGTTACGGCGCTCACGGCACCTCTCACCGCTTCGTTTCCGGCGCGATGGCTGATCTGATGGGCAAGGACATCAAGGACTTAAAGCTCATCACCTGCCATATCGGCAACGGCTCCTCCATTACCGCCGTCAAGAACGGCAAGGTCGTCGACACCTCTATGGGTCTGACCCCGCTCGACGGTATCCTGATGGGCACCCGCTCCGGCTGTCTCGATCCCTCTGTCGTCACCTTCATCGCTGAGAAGGAAGGCTTCACTCCCGCAGAGATGAACACCCTGCTCAACAAGAAGTCCGGTCTCTTGGGTATCTCCGGCGTTTCCTCCGATGACCGCGACGTCACCAAGGCTGAGGAAGAGGGCAACCACCGCGCTCACCTCGTCCACGAGATGCTGTACTACCAGATCGCGAAGTACATCGGTCAGTACTGGGTCGCGATGGGCGGCTGTGACGGTATCGTCTTCACCGCGGGTCTCGGCGAGAACCAGCCCGTTCTGCGCGAGTCCGTCATCGACTATCTCTCCTTCGCCGGCGTGAAGCTGAACAAGGAAGTCAACGCCGTCACCAGAGACACCGCCTTCATCTCCGCTGATGATTCCTCCATCCCCGTCGCCGTTATCGCGACCAACGAGGAGCTCGCCATCACAAGAGACACCAAGGCGATCGTCGAGAAGCTGTAAGCGAAACAATGTATTCCGAACCGCTCCTGAAAAGGGGCGGTTTTTTCATGCAGAAAGCAAAAACAACCAAATGCTTTTATTTTTAACAAGTGTTAACAAAAAAAGCTAAGATAAAGACAAAGAAAAAAGAAAGAAAAAGAAAATGTAATGTAATGAAATGAGAAAGAAAAGGAAAAAGAAAAAGACAAAGCAGGCGTACTTTTCAACATTTCAACAGGTTATCCACAGAGTTATCAACATAAGGGCGGGTTATCAACATCAATATATAACAAAAGCACTTATGACCGAAAGCTGCCATAAGTGCTCTGTTGTTCCTTTGTATGGGTTATCAGGTGGCTGACGTCCGATAGTCATGATCGCCCGCTTCCGTGGTATCGCGGAACAGAAGCGAGATGCACCACAGCGCGGCGAGCGCGACGAGAACGTAGACGATCCTGCTGACAACGCCCGACTGACCTCCGAAGAAGAAGCCGACGATGTCGAACTGAAACAGACCTATGCTGCCCCAGTTGATGCCGCCGACGATCAGCAGCGACAGCGCAATTTTATCCAGCATCGGTAAAACCTCCTTACACAAAAGCTGTAATGCTAGTATTCACCGAGCGGACGCGTTTATTCAGATAACATTTGTCAGATACAGGATCAGCACGATCAGACCGAGTGCAAAAATGATCGAGGCGATGATCTTTGTGATCTTGATCGCTTTTTTCAATTTATATTTGTGGATCATGATCTCAGGCGGGAAGGGGAGGAAAAAGTACATCGCGCCGAGGATCATCAGGGAGGAAGCTCCGCCGATCGCGCCGACGTCCCGCAGGAAGCTGTACAAGAAGATGCAGATGCCGATCGCGATGACGAAAATGCCGTTGATCACGGAATAGGGCTTCTGGAACTTGTGTCTGAGCTCATAGAAGCGGTTCGCCTCGTCCTGACAGGCGTCGCAGCAGTACATTTCGTGGTAGGAGATCTCTTTTCCGCAGTATTCGCATTGTTTCATACTTATCACCGTGTCCTATCATAGCATGAATCAAAAGCTTTTGCAACATTTATACTAATTTCTATTTTTAAAATTGGGTAATATGTGCAAATATCGATCTAATATTTGTAGAAAAAGTGAATTGAAGAACGTTTACAAATTTGCTATACTAAACTATGAGGAATACTCAGTACTATGTAACCCGTATCGGTTACGCTTTAGGAGGAATAATATGAAATTAAGACGAGTATTAAGCGTACTGCTTGCGGTACTCATCGTCGTGTCTTGCGTTTCCGTGATCGGCACTGTTGCCGCTTTCGGCGCTGACGTTGACGCTGCTTCGTCCGGCTCTGCATATACCGATATGCAGGCTCAGACCACCGCCGCGAACAAGTACGGTCTGTCCGAGACCGTTAACGACGGTCTTACTCTGCAGGCGTGGAACTGGTCCTTCGCGAACATAGAAGCGAACCTCGAGAAAGTCGCCGAGCAGGGATTCACCACTATCCAGGTATCTCCCCCCAATGAGATCAAAATGGCCACTAAGGGCGTAAATGTGACTCAGGGCGATACTAACGGTTGGTGGATGTTCTATCAGCCCGTTGCTTTCCAGATGAACCAGAGCACCGATAACGCTCTCGGCACTAAGGCTGAGTTCGTTTCTATGTGCGAAAAGGCTCATGCTCTCGGCCTTAAGGTCATCGTTGACGCGGTTATCAACCACGTTGGTACTAAGGACGGTACCCCCGACTCCGACTCCAGCGTTATGAACCATGTTCATGACAAGGTTAGAACTTTCGAGCCCGTTATCTATAACAACCAGCTCTTCCATTCTCCCTGGAAGAAGATGGACTATATTGAGAGCAACAACACTCAGTATAACTCTACCTATGACCTTACCCGCAACTGCACCTCCGGTCTGCCCGACTTAAAGACCGAGGATCAGCGCGTTCAGGATGCTATCTATGATTATCTTGATGAGCTCATTACCGCCGGCGCAGACGGCTTCCGTTTTGACGCTGCTAAGCACATCGAGACTCCTGACGATATCAGCTCACTCGCTTCTGATTTCTGGACCGACACCTTGAAGAAGGTTCAGACCAAGTATTCCGGCAAGGAAATCTACGCTTATGGCGAGATCCTTAACACCTGTGGTATCGGCCGTCCGTTCAGCATGTACACCAAGCTGTTTGACGTAACCGACTCCGGCTCCTACTGGGCGATCAAGAATGCTGTTACCGGCTCCGGCGACAGCAACGCGACTCCCTTCTATCCGAACGCTAACTTCTCTTCCTCGAACACCGTTCTCTGGAACGAGTCCCACGACACCTATGTCGACGGCGCTACCACCAACCTGAACGTTGTCCAGCGCGGTAAGATCTGGGCGCTTGTTGCCGGCCGTAACGGCATCAGCTCCGTATATCTCGCCCGTCCTTCCGACAACACCGATACCGGCGCTCTGAACAGCATCAAGCTCGGCGATGTGAAGATGACCGCATGGTCCAACGCGACCACCAAGGCGATCAACCAGTTCCATAACTACTTCATCGGTCAGCCCGAGTACTGCACCGCGAACTCCAGCGGCACTGCGTACATCGAGAGAGGCACCTCGGGCGCGATGATCGTCAACCTCGGCGGCACCACCACCAAGTCCGTCACGCTGACAAACCACAGACTGACTGCCGGCACCTATAAGGACGCCATCACCGGCAACACCTTCACCGTTACCTCTTCTCAGATCAAGGGTAACGTCGGCAACACCGGCGTCGCAGTCCTCTATGAGAACAACGAGACTCCCACTGAGGCTCCCACCGAACCTCCGATCACCTATATCCTCGGCGATGCGAACAGCGACAACGATGTTCAGGTCGACGACGCGACCAAGATCCTGCGCTATGTAGTTGATCTTGAAACCCTGACTGACGTCCAGACTCTCGCGGCTGATGTAGACGGCGACGGCTTCGTTACCGTTATCGACGCGACCATCATCCAGCGCTACGACGCTGAGATGCCCGTGAAGTATGACGTCGGCAAGGAAAAGACCACCTCTAAGCCGCAGCCCACCACTCCGTATGTACAGCCCACGACTCCGTATGTTGAGCCGACGAAGCCGTATGTTGAGCCGACCAGCTCTCCCGATCCCGTAGGTTCCTTCCTGCTGACCGATAACTTCGGTTGGGGCTCCGCGTATGTATACGCTTGGGATGCTGACGGCAACGAGCTCAACGGTCCGTGGCCGGGCGCTGCTCAGGCTGAGACCATCGTAAACGAAATGGGTCAGACCCAGTTCCGCTGCTATGTTCCCGAAGGCGCTATCGGCGTTATCCTGAGCAACGGCGACGGCGCTCAGACTGAGGATATCACCGACTTCACCACCTATGACGGCTACTGGATGGACGGTACTAAGAATGAAAAGGGTCATTATAAAGTGACCGGCTGGAACTACGATCCCGATCCGCAGCCGACAACCGCTCCTCAGCCCTCCGGCGACGACGGTATCTACCTTGTTGGCGACTTTAATGACTGGACTCCCTCCGCGGATTACATGTTTACTGAGAACTCTGCGGCTCCCGGCGAGTACATGCTCAGCACAACTCTGACCGAAGGCGACGGCGTAAAGGTCGTGAAGGTTTCCGGCGGTCAGAAGACCTGGTATCCCGACGGCATGGATAACGATTACAAGGTAGACGCGGCTCATGCCGGTGCAGTTACCATCTACTTCAAGGAGACCTATCAGGCAGATTGGGCTGCTTTCAAGGGCTATATGTATATTGACAACGGTTCCACCCCCGATCCCGACCCGACCACTCCGTATGTTGAGCCGACCCAGCCCGTTGTTGAACCTGACGGCAGAACCATCATCTTCTCCAATAACAAGGGCTTCAGCACCGTTAACATCTACTACTGGTCTGATGAGGATCAGCCTGTCGAATGGCCCGGCGTTCCGATGACTTATTATGACACAAATGAGGAAGGTGAGCAGAGATTCTCCTTTGAGATGCCCGCCGGCATGACCAACTACGTCATCAACGACGGCACACAACAGACTGTTGACATCACCTTTACCGGCTCTACCGGCGTTTATATGACCGATAAGGATAACACCGGTAAATATAATGTAGATTTCTATGAGATCAGCGGAACCGATCCTACTCCGACTCCGCAGCCGACTACCGCTCCTCAGCCCGCCAAGACGACGCTTACTCTCGTACCCGGTGTATGGGATAAGGACGGCGCTCGCTTTGCTGCTTACTTCTTCGGAAACGGCGAGACCTGGGTCGATATGACCAAGTCCGGCAGTAATTATACTGTTGAAGTTCCCGACGGTTACACCAGCGTGATCTTCTGCCGTATGAACGGCGCAACTTCCGAGAACAACTGGAACAACAAGTGGAACCAGACTTCTGACCTTACTATTCCTTCCGGCGGCGGTACTTATACAATTACCGGCTGGGGCAAGAGCGACGGTCACTGGTAATATCTTAATTGATAATTTATCCTAAATTTTTTGGGGGCAGGCCTCGGTCTGCCCCCTTATTATGCGATGAGGTGCAATTATGCATATCCCTTCTTCCGATACTGCTGATATCGAGGTGCTGACCTTTGCCGACGCGCAGAAGAGCACCAACGACAGCTATGACAAGACCCGCTGGCTCTATGTGCCGGATTTCTACAGCGAGTACCGTTACATCCTCGGCACAAGAGGGGAGAAGCCGCTCATCTGCATTGGCATCAACCCTTCC
This sequence comes from uncultured Ruminococcus sp., assembly GCA_902773635.1. Taxonomy (GTDB): domain Bacteria; phylum Bacillota; class Clostridia; order Oscillospirales; family Acutalibacteraceae; genus Ruminococcoides. Next base: position 53,622 of record CACYFH010000001.1, read on the forward strand.
ACCGCCGAGCCGGATAACCTCGACAACACGCTGAAATCCGTGGAGCGCATCGCCCTCTTCAATGGCTATGACAGCTTCATCATGTTCAATGTTTACGCCCAGAGAGCGACCAACCCCGACGACATGGAGCGCGAATGCAACACGCTTCTGCATGAGGAAAACATGAAGGCGTTCGATTATATCCTCAGTCTCAGCGAGAAGCCCTCGATCTGGGCGGCATGGGGCAATATCATCGAGAAGCGCCCCTACCTGCCGGACTGCGTGCGGAGCATGATCGCCCTCGGAGAGAAGCACGGCGCACAGTGGTTTTCCTCCGGCAAGATCTCTAAGAAGGGTCATCCGCACCACCCGCTCTATCTGCGGAAGGATTCTCTGCTTGACCCGTTTGATATCGAAAACTATATCGCAAAGCTGTGATAATTTAAGCAGCTTTGCGTTTTTTTATAATCACTGTATCATATAGAACGTTACTTCTGTTCACTCCGACAAAATTTTACAAGAGACTTGCAAATATGTCTGTCATCATCTATAATTAATGAGTTATAGAATACATTTTCTGTCATCGCTTTTAATTCGGTATAATCTTTTCTCGGAGGAGCTTAAATGTTAAAAAAATCTCTGTCATTTGTATTGACTTGCATCATGATCATTTCGGTCTTTACAATTCTGCCTCTTTCCGCATCCGCGGAGGAAACGGAGATAATTGCGTCGCCGGATATTTCGGATGAAACAGTTTCGTTGCTGCCGACGCAGACAGTTGAAGAAACCCGCGAAAATGATACCTTTATCCAATCGGAAGCCCCTGTTGCCGCTGTGGGCGCGGTCGCTGATACCGAGCCTACAGAGAAGGTTGTACCGACGGAAGCGCCGGAGGTGAAGCGCTTCCCGATGATCGACAGCATCACCAATACGAACAGCGGCGCCGTCATCCGCTGGAAACCCTTTGAGGATAACACGAGATACCGCGTGTATTACCGTTCCGAGAACGGCTGGACGCGCTTTGCGAACGTGACAGGTGATTCCTGCACCGATAAGACCGTCCGCGACGGCATGACGCGCATTTACACCATCCGCTGTGTGGATGAAAACGGCGCGTACACCTCAGATTTTAACCGCGACGGCTGGCAGAATACCTACTACGCCGCGCCGCAGATCAAGTCGCTGACAAGCACCACCGCCGGCGTCAAGCTGACCTGGGACGTACCCGAGGGCGCAGAGGAATACCGCGTTTACCGCAGGACAAAAGGCGCCGACTGGACGCGTCTCGCGCAGTTCAGCGGCTCTGAGTACACGGACACGACCCCTGTTTCGGGCACATCATATATCTACACCATCCGCATGATCACTGCGGTCGGCGAGCAGTTTATGAGCGATTATGTCCCCGGCAAGAGCATCACCTATGTCGCCGCGCCGCGGATCACTTCCATCGAGAATACCGAGAACGGCGCTGTCATCCGCTGGGCGAAGAGCGTTGGCGCTTACTATTACCGCGTCTATTACCGCAACCCGACCGGCTGGACTAAGCTCACCCAGACGACCGCGACCTCCTACACGGATAAATCGGCTGTCAACGGTCAGAAGCGCCTGTATACGGTGCGCTGTTTCGACGCGAGGGAGAATTATCTCAGCGATTTTTACCGCGATAATATGACCAATACCTATTATGCGGCGCCTGAGATCGCTTCCCTGACCTGCACCACCTCCGGCGTAACGGTCAAGTGGGATCGTCCTCAGGGCGCTGAGGACTACCGCGTCTACCGCAAGCTCCCCGGCAAGAGCTGGACGCGACTGACCCAGACGAATGAGTCCTCCTATACGGATACGACCGCTGTTTCCGGTACTACCTATATCTATACCATTCGCATGATCTCATCCGTCGGCGAGAAGTTCATGAGCGATTATCTCTCCGGCAAGAGCATCGCTTACGTTTCCGCTCCGAAGATCACGGGCATCACGAACGCCGCAAACGGTGCGAAGCTCACCTGGGACAAATGTGTCGGCGCGGAGAAGTACCGCGTTTACTATCGCGGCGCCAACGGCTGGGTGCGTATCGCGGAGGTCAAGGGTACTTCCTATACCGACGTCGGCGTGAGTAACGGCGAGACGCGCAAGTATACCGTCCGCTGTATGAACAAGAACGGCGGTTATGCAAGCGATTTCTACAGAGAAGGCCGGCTCAACACCTTCTATGCTCCCGTGACGATCAAGATGATCGACAAGACCGACGGCGGCGTTTCCCTGAGCTGGAACGCGCTTGATCCTTCCGATACCTTTGTGATCTATCGCGGCGAGAACGGCGGGAACCGTACCGAGCTTGACAAGACTGTCGGCGGCGAATACACCGATAAGACCGCGAAGGAAGGTGTGAAATACACCTATTCCGTCCGCATGCTTTCGCAGGACGGTGAGGAATTCCTCACCGCGATGGGCACTGAGGTCTCCTTTCTGACCTGCGCCGTTCCGCAGATCACCTTCATGGAAGCAGACAAGGACGGCGTTAAGCTGAAATGGAACAAGGACGAGAATGCTTCCGGCTATCGCGTCTATGATATCTCAGGCGGTGAGCCTGTGGCGCTCGGTGACGCGAAAGGCGCGAGCTTTACCGATAAGACGATCAAAGAGGGCGAGACGCGCGTATACACGGTCTGCTGTCTGAACAGCACCGGCGGCGTGATGAGCGATTATTCCGCCGAGGGCTGGCGCTTAACCCGATACAGCGCGCCCGGTCGCGTGAATGTCTCATTGAATGAGAGCGGTCAGACGGTCGTCAGCTGGGATGACGCGGGCGTTGCCGGATACCGTCTCTATCGCAAGGCTCCGGGCGGCTCATGGACAAGGACCTTTGATCAGTCTCCCGCGACCTCTTATGTTGACGAAGTCGCTCAGAAGGGTGACGTATACACCTACACGCTCCGCTATGTGGAGGAGAATGGTTATCTGTGCAGTTATTATTTCTCCGATACGCTTTATTACTGTGACGGTGCGCTCGCGAACGGCGAGCTGAGAATGGACGGAAACTCCTATCTTTTCAAGGACGGCGTTCTGGAATCCGGCTTCCGCACGGTTGATGGCAAGAAGTATTATTACGACTTGAGCGGCGCTTTGGTGAAGAACGATCTCGTCGGCTCCGACAAAGAGGGCTGGTACTTTGCCGACAGCAAGGGTGTTTGCTGTGAGAGCGAGGAGATCCGTCTCGCGGCTGATTTCATGGCGCGTTACTGCAAGGGCTCGACGCTCAAGGAGAAGATGAAGAGCGGCTTCATGTATATGGCGAAGAACTTCCCGTATAAGCGTACCTTCGGCATCCCGAAATCCAACGCGGAGATGTCCGGGCTTGCCTCGGACGCCTTCAAGGACAAAGCCGCCAACTGTTACCGCTATGCGGCGGCGTTCTGCTGTCTGGCGCGGATGGCGGGCTATCGCGCGCGCGTCAGCATCGGAGCCGCAGGCACCAGTCCGCATGGCTGGACGGAGGTTTTTGTAGACGGAAAATGGCTTTACTGTGACGTCGACGCGAATCTGCCGACTTATCATGTGCCTGATTATTATGCTTATATGATGACGAATCACTGTTGGTATATCACCAGCGACTTCAAGTCTGAGCTGGTCATAGAGGACGGCGAGGCTGTCTGGAAGTAATCATCTGAAACGCTTCTCTTTTCCTATTTCCTGAGAAAGGATCTCTTTCATGGTATTTAGTTCACTGACATTTCTCTGTGTTTTTCTTCCGGCTGTTTTCCTGCTGTATACGGTCATACCGAACCTCAGGGTACGCAACGCGCTCCTGATCATCGCGAGCCTGGTGTTCTATGCCTACGGCGAGCCGATCTATGTACTGCTGATGATCTTCAGCTCGGTGCTCAATTATATTTGCGCGCTCTTTGTGAGATCCGGCAAACGCGGCAAGAACCGCGCGGTGCTGGTACTCGCGGTGATCGTCAATCTGGGGATCCTCGCGGTATTCAAGTATACCGGCTTCTTTGTCACCTCGCTCAACGGCGCGTTCGGGCTGTCGATCCCGGTTCCCGAGATTGCGCTTCCGGTGGGTATCTCCTTCTTCACCTTTCAGGCGCTGTCTTATGTTATCGACGTTTACCGCGGCGATGCGAAGGTGCAGAAGAACTACTTCCGCGTGTTGCTGTATATCAGCTTCTTCCCGCAGTTGATCGCCGGCCCGATCGTCAAGTACCGCGATATCGACGAGCAGATCGGTAACCGCGCCCAGTCGATTGAGAAGATCGCGCGCGGTCTGAGACGCTTCATCTGCGGTCTCGGCAAGAAGGTGCTGATCGCGAACACGATGGGGCAGACTGCAGATATCATCTTCAATTCCGATATGAGCGCGCTGTCGATGCCCGCCGCATGGCTGGGCGCGATCGCGTATCTCTTTCAGATCTACTACGATTTCTGCGGCTATTCCGATATGGCGATCGGTCTCGGCTTGATGTTCGGCTTTGAGTTTAAGGAGAACTTCATGTACCCTTACGGCGCGACGAGCATCCAGGACTTCTGGCGCAGATGGCATATCTCGCTGTCGACCTGGTTCAAGGAATATTTGTATATCCCGCTCGGCGGCAACCGCAAGGGCAAGGCGAGAACCTATATCAACCGCATGATCGTCTTTTTCTGCACGGGCTTGTGGCACGGCGCAAGCTGGACGTTCGTGCTCTGGGGCATTTACCACGGACTGTTCCTGATCCTTGAGGGCGTGATCCCCGCGATCAAGAAGCTCCCGCGCGCGATCGCCCATATCTATACGCTTCTGGTGGTGACGGTCGGCTTTGTGCTCTTCCGCGCTGATACCATCGGACAGGGCTTCACGGTGATCGGCAAGATGTTCTCCGGCTTCCCGGTGACGGACAGCTCCATGAGCCTGACCCTGACCCAGCTCACGCCGTGGTTCCTGCTGATGCTCCTTGCGGCAATTATCGGCTGTGCGCCGATCCGTCCGCTCGCGGATAAGCTGCGAATGAAGCTCTACGGCGACGGCACGCTGAGCAAGGGGATGCAGGCGGTGCAGATCGCGCTGTATGTGCTCTCGTTCGTCCTGCTGTTCTGGTGCATGATTCGCCTCTCGGCGACCTCATACAATCCGTTCATTTATTTCAGATTCTAGAAAGGCGGCATGAAAATGAAAAAAACCTTACTGCTGCTTTTCGTGATCGCTTGCCTGCTGCTCTGCGCCGTTCCGTCCGTCGGGATGATCTTCCATCCGACCACGGAGCGCATCGGCAACGAGCCTGAGACGCCGCTCCCGTCGATCACGGCTGAGGACGGAAGCTTCAACAGCGCCTTCCTCCCGCAGACAGGCACCTATTTCGACAAGCATTTCGCATTCCGTCCGCAGTCGATCACAGCGGACGCGATGATCCAGTCGCGTGTGTTTAAGACCTCCGACCTCGACACCGTCACGGTCGGCAGCAACGGCTGGCTGTATTATTCCTCTACCCTCGACGACTTCTTAGGCAGGAATACTCTTTCCCAAAAGGAGATCAACGGTATCCTTCATAACCTGACGCTTGTGCAGGAGACCGTCGAGAAGAAGGGCGCGAAGTTCCTCTTCACGATCGCTCCCAACAAGAATACCCTCTATCCCGAGAACATGCCGTATTATTATAAGAAAGCAGCGTCCGAGACCCGTAACCGCGACCTGTTTGAGAAAGCGGTCACTGACAGCGGGCTGAACTACTGTGATCTGTTCGCACTGTTCAAGGGTCAGGACGAGATATTGTATCTCAAGGAGGATTCTCACTGGAACGATAAGGGCGCGCTGCTCGCTTATAACGCGATCCTCGACACGGTCGGGAAGGAGCATAACGATTACAGCGGCGCAGAGGTCACGCGCTCACGCGATTTCTACGGTGACCTCGCGAAGATGCTCTATCCCGCGGGTCAGCAGCCCGAGTACAACTATCATTACGATATCGTGCCGACTTATTCCTACCTTACGCCCACAAAGAGCGTTGAGGACGCCGTCATCAAGACAGAGAACCCCGCTGCTTCCGGCAGTCTGTATATGTACCGCGATTCCTTCGGAAATGCGCTGCTCCCGTTCTTTGCGAACGCCTACGGCAACGCGCATTTCACCAAGGCGTACCCGATCAACCTCGATCTGGATATGCTGACCGGCAAGAGCGACACGGTCATTTTTGAGATCGTTGAGAGGAATCTCGGCTGGTTTTTGAACGATCCGCCCGTCATGCAGGCTCCCGAAAGAGCGCTGAGCGTCTCGGCAGGCGAACAGGGAAGGGGAGATGTGCAGAGCGAGCTCTCTGAGGTCAATATGCAGTACATCGCTGTCAGCGGCTCTGTGGACAGCAAGCTATGTGACGATGATTCCGCTGTCTATCTCAAGATCAGCGGCTCAGACGGCAGAGAACGCATTTATGAAGCCTACAGCGGCGCTTGTGTCGACGGCAACGATCGGTTCCTCGCGTACATTCCCGCGTCTTTGTATGCGGATCAACCGCTGGAGGTCGACGTTCTCGTCGGCAAGAATACAGAAGCAACTCAGGTATATCATGCCTCGCTCGAGCCTGTCTCGACCGGGGTAACACAATAAAGAAAGGTGTTCTATTATGAAAAAGCATTATTTCGGAAAGATCCTTGCGCTGGTCATGGCGGTGTGCATGCTCTCATGCTGTCTCGTCGCCTGCGGAGGCAAGGAAATAGCGCTGACGGTGAATGACCGCGGCACTAAGACTGAGGTCACCGCGAACGTCGGCAACACCGTCGCTCAGGTGCTCGAGAAGGCGCAGATCACTCTCGGCGAGAAGGACGAGACCGAGCCCGCCAAGGACGCGAAGATCACTGAGGACGTCAAGGAGATCATCGTGAAGCGTTACGCAAAGATCACCGTTGTTCTCGGCGACGAGAAGAAGGAGATCGAGATGGTCGGCGGTACTGTTGAGGACGCGATCAAGAAGGCTGGCTATACGCTCGACGGCGGTATCACCTCTGACACCCCCGCGACCGATTACGTCAAGGACGGCATGACGATCACCCTGACCAAGGGCTTGACCGTTGAGCTGACGATGGATGGCAAGACCACAACTATCTCCACCTCCGCAAAAACCGTCGCCGATCTCGCAAACGAGCTGAAGCTCGGTGCTGATGACGAGCTGAGCGAGAAGGCGGAGACCGCGATCACCGACGGCATGAAGCTCACCGTTCGCCGCGTCGAGTACAAAGAGGTCAAAGAGACCGAGAAGATCAGCTTCGAGACCGAGGAACGCTACAGCGATTCCATCTCCTCCGGTTCCAGCGAAGTGACCCAGGAGGGCGTCGACGGCGAGAAGGAAGTTACCTATAAGGTCAAGTACGTTGACGGCAAGGAGGATTCCCGCAAGTCCGTCAGCGAGAAGGTCACCAAAGAGCCTGTCAACAAGATCGTCACCTACGGTACTGCTTCCGATGACAGCGGTTACAGCGACGGCGGCAATCAGGGCGGCGGCTCCGATTCCACACCCGCAGGTCGTACCGTTGTCTCCAAACAGCAGGTCCCCGACTGTGACGGCTCCGGTCACGGCTACTACATCATCACCTATTCCGACGGCTCTGAGGAGTACGAGGTATACTGATCCCGCACACAACATAAAGCCCCTGTTCACGTTGAACAGGGGCTTTGCTTATGCGTTATTTCTGTATTACAGCTTCGCCATATCCTCTTCGGTGACGAGGCTGATGCCGTTTTCCGCGAGGATCTTCTCCGCCTCTGCGTTGTCGGCGACGCGCAGGACAACGTAAGCATACTGCTTGGAGACGGTGATGAAGGCGTACATGTACTCGATGTTGATGTTGTGATCGGCGAGCAGCTTGACGACCTTGGCGAGAGCGCCCGGCTCGTCCTTGACGGCGACGCCGACGACCTCGGTGACGGAGACGAAGGCGCCCGCCTCGTCCAGCGCTTGCTTCGCCTTGTCGACGTCGGTCACGATCAGGCGGAAGATACCGAAATCGTTGGTATCCGCAACGCTCATCGCGCGGATATCAACGCCGGACTTGGCGATCGCGTCGGTCACGGTGACGAGGGTGCCTTCACGGTTCTCTACAAAAATGGATAACTGTTTGATGGCCATAGTGAATCTCCTTTATACGTTAATACCGATTTTCTTACGGTTATCAATGACGCGGACAGCCTTGCCCTCGCTGCGGGCGATGCTCTTCGGCGCGACCAGACGGATGGTCGGGTTGATGCCGAGCATCTCCTTCATCGCCGCCTGGATCTGCTTCTCCTTCTTGGTGATGACCTTCGGCGTATCGGAGAAGTCCTCGGGGAGCATTTCGACGTGGATCTCGAAGGTATCCGTGTTGTTCACGCGGTCAACGAGGATCTGGTAGTTCGGCGCGTAGCCCTTATTGAGCAGGACTGCCTCGATCTGGCTCGGGAATACGTTCACACCGCGAATGATCATCATATCGTCGGAGCGGCCCATCGGCTTGTGCATCTTGATGAAGGTCCTGCCGCAGGAGCACTTCTCTCTCGTGAGCACGGTGATATCGCGGGTGCGGTATCTCAGAAGGGGGAAGGCTTCTTTATCGAGAGAGGTGAACACCAGCTCGCCCTTGGCACCCTCGGGGAGCACCTCGCCGGTATCCGGGTCGATGATCTCCGCGTAGAAGTGATCCTCATTGATGTGCATGCCGGTCTGACACTCGCACTCAAAGGCGACGCCGGGACCGCTGGTCTCGGTCAGACCGTAGATATCATATGCCTTGATGCCGAGGGATTTCTCGATATCTCTGCGCATTTCCTCCGTCCAGGGCTCAGCGCCGAAGATACCGGCTTTGAGCTTGTTGTCCTCCGGCTTGTAGCCCTTCTCCTTTAAGCTCTCGCCGATATAGGCGGCATAGGAGGGGGTACAGCAGAGAATGGTGGAATTCAGATCCATCATGAACTGGATCTGGCGGTTGGTGTTGCCGCTGGACATCGGCAGGGTCAGACAGCCGACCTTGTGAGAGCCTCCGTGCAGTCCTGAACCGCCGGTAAACAGACCGTAGCCGTAGCAGACCTGTACGACGTCCTCCTCGTTGCCGCCTGCCGCTACGATTGCTCTCGCACAGCAGTCCTCCCACAAATCAATATCGTTCTGCGTATAGAATGCGACGACGCGCTTTCCGGTCGTACCGGAGGTGGAATGGATGCGGACGCAGTTGTTGAGGTCGGTCGCCAGCATGCCGTAGGGATAGGCTTCTCTGAGGTCGTCCTTCTTGAGGAAGGGGAGCTTGCTGATATCGGAGAGACACTTGATATCCTCGGGCTTGACGCCCTTTTCGTCCATCAGGTTGCGGTAGTACTCCACGTTGTCGTAGACGTACTTCACCTGCTTGATCAGCTTCTCTTCCTGAAGCTTCTTGATGTCCTCGACCTGCATGGTTTCAGCTTCGGGCTGGTAGTATTTTTTCTGCATGGGACTCATCCTTTCATGTTTTTTCATATACTAAAACTGCACTCAGCAGTTATATCCCAAATCAAACGCCTTCTTGTTGATCTCAACGAACTGCGGCTTGACGCACTTTTCAATTGCTGTGAGCCACTTTTCCTTCGGCATATCGAAATACTTTGCCAGTCTGCCCATCAGTACGATATTGCACGCCTTGGACGAGCCCGCTTCATTCGCAAGCGCTAAAGCGTCGATATCGTCCACATGGATGCCCTTGTCCTTCATCTCGGTGATGATGTCGACGGGATAGGTCGCCGCGCCGATGATCACGGGCATCGGGTCGATCTGCTGGGTGTTGACGATGATCGTGCCGTCCTTTTTGAGATTCTGTACATAGCGCGCCGCTTCGATCTTCTCAAAGCTGACGATGAAATCTGCCTCGCCGTCCTCGATAACGGGGGAGTAGACCTTGTCGCCGAAGCGGACGTAGGTGACGACGGAGCCGCCGCGCTGGCTCATTCCGTGTACCTCGGATACTTTTACGTCGTAGCCTTCATCGACGAGCAGTCTGCCGAGCAGCTTGGACGCGAGCAGAGAGCCTTGTCCGCCGACGCCGACGATCATGATGTTCTTAGTCATTTGCGGGCACCTCGCTTTCAAATGCGTCAAAGGGACAGAGCTGAGCGCAAACGCCGCAGCCGACGCAAAGGGTGGTATCTACAGTGGCGTGACCGTCGCGGAAGGAGATGGACGGACAGCCGAACTTCATACATTTCTTACAGCCGCGGCACTTCTCGGGGTTTACCCACAGCGGCTTCTTGGGCTTGACGTATTTGAGGAGCACGCACGGACGGCGGGAGATAATCACGGACGGCTCGTTTTTCGCAAGCTCCTCCTTGACGACCTTCTCACATTCCTCTAAGTTATACGGATCGACAACGCGCACGGAGTTGATGCCGATGCTGTGGCATAGATCCTCCAGATTGACCTTGCCGGCGGGATCGCCCTTGATGGAGTAGCCGGTGGTGGGGTTCTGCTGGTGACCGGTCATGCCGGTGATGGAGTTGTCGAGGATGATGACGGTGGAATTGCTCTGGTTGTAGGCAATGTTGATCAGCCCCGTTACGCCGGAGTGCATGAAGGTGGAGTCGCCGATCACGCAGACGGTCTTGCCTTCGGTCTCCTCGCCGCCGGCTTTGTTATAGCCGTGGATGCCGGAGACGGACGCGCCCATGCACAGGGTCATGTCGAGCGCGTTCAGGGGCGGCGCGGCGCCTAAGGTGTAGCAGCCGATATCACCCAGCACGGTAATTTTGTTCTTTGCGAGAACGTAATACATGCCGCGGTGCGGACAGCCGGAGCACATCATCGGAGGACGGACGGGGATCTCGGTGTCAAGGCTGAAAACGGTCTTATCCGCCATCTCAAACGCCTGCTCGATGCTCTTCTGGCTGAATTCGCCGAGGATGGAGAACTTGTCCTTGCCGATGACCTCCACGCCGATGTTCCTGCAATGGGTCTCGACGATCGGGTCGAGCTCCTCGATCACATAGACCTTGCCGACTTTTGCTGCGAAATCCTTGATCAGCTTCACGGGGAGCGGGTTGATCATGCCGAGCTTGAGGACGGGCACGCTGTCGCCGAACGCCTCTTTGACGTACTGATAAGAGGTGGAGGAGGTGATGATGCCGAAGTCCTTGGAGCCGTCGCCTTCCTCAATGCGATTGAGGGGAGAGGTCTCCGCGTATTCGGTCAGCTTTTTGGTGCGTTCCTCCACGAACGGATGACGGCGGATCGCGTTGCCCGGCGTCATGATGTATTTCTGCGGATTCTTCACATATTCCTTCGTGACCTCAGTGCGCTCGCCCAGCTCCACGATGCTCTGGGAGTGCGCGACGCGCGTGCACATTTTGAGCAGGACAGGGGTGTCGAACTGCTCGGAGATCTCATATGCGAGCTTCGCGAAGTCGAGCGCCTCCTGAGAGTCGGACGGCTCAAGCATGGGGATCTTCGCCGCGATCGCGTAATGGCGGGAATCCTGCTCGTTTTGGGAGCTGTGCATGCCGGGATCATCGGCGACGCAGATGACGATACCCGCGTTCACACCGGTGTAGGACATGGTGAACAGCGGGTCGGCGGCGACGTTCAAGCCGACGTGCTTCATACAGCAGGCGGAGCGCTTGCCGCGTAAAGCGGAGCCGAAGGCGGCTTCCATCGCGACCTTCTCGTTTGGCGCCCACTCGCAGTAGGCGTCGTTGTACTTTGCAAAAAACTCGGTAATCTCTGTGCTGGGAGTGCCGGGGTAGCTGGAAATGACCGCACAGCCCGCTTCATACAGACCGCGCGCTACCGCCGCATTACCGATCAATAAATCTTTCATATGTTTCACCTTTATATTCAATATATTGATAGATGTCATTCCGAGGTGCAAACGCAGTTCGTACCGTGGGAATCCCACAAAGCGGGAAGCAAACGTTTTTACATCAAACAGAATTTACGACCGGGGGATTGCCACGTCGCGTTCCGCTCCTCGCAATGACGGATCGAAAATTACTGGTTTCTCAGATCGACGATCCTCTTCGCCTTGCCCTGGAAGCGCTCGAGGGTCTTGGGCGCGACGAGCGTGACCTTGGTACGCAGACCGAGGATGCTTTGTAATTTCGCTTCAATGCTCTTTTTCAGGTTATCGAGCATCTGGTAATTGTCGAGGAGCGCTTCGTTGATGACCTCGACCTTGATCTCCAGGCTGTCGCGGTAGTTCTGGCGGGTGATGTAGAGCATGTAGTGCGGCGCGATATCGGGGATGTTGATGAGGATGTTCTCGATCTGGGTCGGGAAGACGTTGACGCCCTTGATGATGAGCATATCGTCTGTTCTGCCCATGGTCTTTGCCATTCTGCAATGGGTTCTGCCGCAGGAGCAGGGCTGATAACTGAGCTTCGTGATATCCTTGGTGCGGTATCGGAGCACGGGCATACCCTTGCGGGTCAGGGTGGTGACGACCAGCTCGCCGACCTCGCCCTCGCCCAGCTTCTTGCCGGTGTCGGTGTCGATGATCTCGGGCAGGAAGTGATCCTCCGCGAAGTGCATGCCGTCTCTCGCTTCACAGTCGCCGGAGACGCCGGGACCGCCCAGCTCCGTCATACCGTAGTTGTCGGAGACGCGGATGTTGAAGTTGCGCTCGATCTGCTCGCGCATGGAGACGGTGCACGGCTCAGAGCCTAAGATGCCCAGACGCAGGCTGTAGTCGGAGAGGGGATAGCCCGCTTCCTTGACGGCCTCCGAGAGATACAGCGCGTAGGAGGGGGTCGCGACCATGCCGGTGACGCCCCAGTCGCGGAGCATCATCAGCTGCTTCTGGGTGTTGCCGGAGGAGGCGGGGATGACGGTCGCGCCGATCTTCTCCATGCCGTAATGCAGTCCCAGAGCGCCGGTGAACAGACCGTAGCCGAAGCTGATCTGGATGATATCTTCGGGAGTCACGCCGCCCGCGCACGCCACGCGCGCCACGCAGTCGGACCAGATGTCGAGGTCCTCCTTGGTGTAAACGCCGGTGGTGGGCTTGCCGGTCGTGCCGGAGGACGCGTGGATACGCACGATATCCTTCATATCCGCCGCCATCAGTCCGAAGGGATAGTTGTCTCTGAAATCATCCTTGGTGGTGAAGGGGATGTACTGGATGTCGGACAGTTCTCTGATCTTGGAGCCGTCCAGAACGCCGCACTCGGTCAGCCGCTGGTGATACAGCGGGACGTTGTCGTAGCAGTACTTGACGACCCATTTGAGACGTTCAAGCTGGATGGCTTCGATTTCTTTTCTCGGTAAGGTTTCAATGTCCTTCTGAAAAATCATGAAAATATACCTCTTTTTCTCTTTTCTGACTTATATATTATAACGCATGAAAAGCCTAAAGGCAAGAATGACTTTAGACTTTCCATATTATCCTGTTAGATTTTTGACAATTTTGTTAATCCTCGTCGATGGAATGCTTGGAGGAAACGGTGAATTTCTTGTTGTAGCATTCGAAGATCTTGTCCACGCGCTCCTTATCCTTGGAGGGCGCGATCGCGGCGATGATCGGCGTGATGACGATGCCGACGATCATCGCGAGCATACCCGCGTTGATCGGGGACTGGAAGTAGGTGAGGACGGGGCTTGAGAATTTTACGCCCGCCATATTGCAGACGAAGGACGCCAGAGAAATGCCCACGCCTAAGATGTAGTTGATCCAGACGGCGATCTTCGGTACGCGCTTCATGTACAGACCGTACATAAAGGGAGCGAGGAACGCGCCCGCCAGAGCGCCCCAGGAAACGCCCATCATCTGAGAGATGAACATGACGGGGGAGCTTGCCTGGATGATCGCGATGGCCGCGGAAATGGTGATGAAGAATACGATGAATATACGCATGATGGAGACCTTCTTCTTGTCGTCCATCGGCTTATTCTTGCAGAATACGGGGTCGATGAAGTCGATGGTGAGGACGGAGCTGGAGGTCAGAACTAAGCTCGAAAGCGTGCTCATGGAAGCGGAGAGCACCAGAATCACGACGATACCGATCAGAACAGGGGAGAGGTTTTCGAGCATCGTGGGGATAACGGTGTCGAAGCCTCCGACAGGCTTGCCGTCAGCGCCCGCTTCCCCGAACAGTCTGCCGAAGCCGCCGAGGAAGTAGCAGCCGCCCGCGACGATGATCGCGAAGATAGTGGAGACGATCGTGCCGGTGGAGATGGACTTCTCGCTCTTAATGGCGTAGAATTTCTGCACCATTTGGGGCAAACCCCAAGTACCCAAAGAGGTCAGGATGACAACGCCGATCAGACCGAAGATATCCGGTCCGAAGAAGGATGTGAACGCGCCCTGCATGTCCGTGCCCTCCGCCTGGATCTTGGAGAGAAGGGTCATGGTGGAGCCGAGTCCTCCGTTCACTCTCAGTACCGCCCAGATGACCGCTACGATACCGAACAGCATGATGATGCCCTGAATGAAGTCATTGATTGCGGTCGCCATGTAGCCGCCGAGGACGACGTAAATCGCGGTCAGTACCGCCATCGCGATGACGCAGACCCAGTAGGGGATGCCGAACGCCATCTGGAACAATCTCGAAAGACCGTTGTAGAGGGATGCGGTGTAGGGGATCAAGAAAATGAAGATGATGATCGCCGCCGCGATCTTCAGCGCCTTGGAATCATAGCGCTTCATGAAGAAATCGGGCATGGTCGCGGAGTCGAGGTGCTGGGTCATGACGCGGGTGCGTCTGCCGAGAATGTTCCACGCGAGCAGCGAGCCGATGAAGGCGTTGCCCAGACCGATCCAGGTGGAAGCCATACCGAACTTCCAGCCGAACTGTCCCGCATAGCCGACAAAGATGACTGCCGAGAAGTACGAGGTACCGAAGGCGAATGCCGTCAGCCACGGACCGACGGAGCGGTTGCCGAGGACAAAGCCGTTGACGTCTGTGCTCTGCTTTCTGCAGTATACGCCCACGCCGATCATCACGGCGAAAAAGACGACCAGGAAAGCGATCTTGATAAACATATCCATAAGTGTTCTGTCTCCTTTGATCAGGCGGGTGTAGGGCGGGGGCTTGCTCCCGCCGCAACCTTGCAAATAGATGTGTTCGGAATGCGAAGCAAGTATTTGCGTTGCCTTTTTTTATTGATATTGACAAAAGCTCCGGCGGGAGCAAGCCCCCGCCCTGCTTTTTGTACGCTACGATAGGGAAAGAAGCTTCTTCGCGTTGCCGCTGAGGATCATTTCCTTTTCTGTGTCGGAAATGCCTTCGAGTGCCTTGAAGCGTTCCACATACGCCTTCTGGTCGTTCCACGGGCTGTCCGTCGCGAAGAGCATCTTATCTGCGCCGTGGTTCTTGATGATCCGAACGACGTCCTCGTCTGTCGCGTTGCTGAAATGACCGAGATCGGAGAAGGAACAACTGATGTCGATGAAGCAGTTCTGACCGACCAGATACTTCTCCACGTCGCTCAGAAGGCGGTTGCCGCCGAGGTGGGCGAAGATGAAAAACGGCGTGTCATCCGGCGCGAGTGAATGAACGGCTTTGAGCATGCTCAAGCCCTTGTCGGGCGGGCAGTGGATGGTGCTGTAGGCGGGGTCCTTGCCCGCGTGGGTGATGACCAGAAGCCCCAGCTTGTGCGCTTCTGCGACGATGCGGACGTACCGCTCGTCGTCGATGAAGGTCTCGGTGTAATCGGGATGGATCTTGACGCCCTTGAAGCCAAGCTCCTTCAAATAAGTCAGCTTGTCCGCGATATCCTCGTCGTCGGGATGGATACCGCCGAAGGAAATGAGCCTGTCGCCGTGGTTCTCGTTGATGAAGCGGGCAAACTTCGTGATGCTGTCGAACTGACCCGCCCGCGTGCTCACCGGGAGGACGACGCTCTTGTCGATCCCGGCGCTTTGCATACTGTTCAGGATACCGCTGAGCGTTCCGTCGGTATGCGCCTCCACGTCCGGCACATTTCCGAGCGCCGCCATCGTGCGCTCGGCGATCTTATCGGGGTAGACATGGGTATGAAAATCTATGATCATGAAATACCTTCCTTAATGCTGTAGAAGAATTATCAATCGTTATTCTTTTCACAGCCTCCTTATTTTAGCACTTCAACGTTTTAAAGTCAAGAAATATTTGATATTAACTTGCACAAATATAGGAGCCGGATTCTGTATAGATTGCCAATACAGCGTGAAAAGATATTGTAGGGCAATGCCGTTGATGGCAAATGAGGGGAAGGCTTGGTGCTCTACAGAAAAAAATATTGCATTTTATACGGTTTATGGTACAATATATGGGTAATACTAAATCATAGTTAGGAGTTGTTGTTTATGGCACCCAATACCAGAAAGGTTGCGATCGTCGGCTGCGGCTTTGTCGGCTCGGCGACGGCGTTTGCGCTCATGCAGAGCGGTCTGTTCTCTGAGATCGTCATGCTCGACGCGGATCGAGCGAAGGCGGAGGGCGAGGCGCTGGATATCTCTCACGGCGTACCGTTTTCAAAGCCTTGCGATATCTACGCGGGTGATTACGACGATATCGCCGACAGCGCGATCATCATTGTTACCGCGGGCGCGGCGCAGAAGCCCGGCGAGACCCGCCTTGACCTGATCAAGAAGAACGTCGGCATCTTCAAGTCCATCATCCCCGAGATCGCGAAGCGCAATTTCAAGGGCATCCTGCTGATCGTCGCGAACCCGGTCGACGTCCTGACCTACGCGGCAAAGCAGCTTTCCGGCTTGCCGGATGACCGCGTTTTCGGTTCGGGTACGGTCCTTGACACCGCGCGTCTGCGCTTCAATCTCAGCGAACACCTCGGCGTTGACCCGCGTTCCATCCACGCCTTCATCATCGGCGAGCACGGCGACAGCGAGTTCGCCGCATGGAGCAGCGCGAACGTCTCCGGCGTGGAGATCTCCCGCTTCTGTGAGATGCGCGGCTATTTCCACGACCATGATCTCGCCAAGGAGAATATCGCCGACGAGGTCAAGAACGCCGCCTATGATATCATCCAGAAGAAGCGCGCGACCTACTACGGCGTCGCGATGGCGACCAAGCGCATCTGTGAAGCCATCATCCGCGATGAAAAGAGCATCCTGCCCGTTTCCACCATCCAGCACGGCCGCTTCGGTATCAACGACGTCGCGCTGTCTATCCCCGTGATCGTCGGCAAGGACGGCGTCGAGAGCGAGATCCCCTTCGCCCTCAACAAGGAGGAGATGGAGAAGCTCCGCGACTCCGCGAAAACCCTCAAAGAGGTCATCAAGTCCTGCGATCTGGATATTGAGGATTGAGGATGTTTAATTCTGCTGAAAGTACCTTTATATCGCTTTGGTTGTTTTTTGTGTTCTGCTTCTGGATAGGCTGTCTGAGTATTTTGCTTTTTCGTCTGATCCGATTGAAAACCGGCCGTTATCTCTTGGTCGTAGGTCATGTGATTATGATCCATGATATCAGCGGCAGATACACCACGCTCAACCAAAGCGGGAGTTGTGCAACAGTTGAATATAATGTTGCCGGGGCGACCTACAGAACTAAGATCGGCAGTCATTTACACGGAGGATTAAAACCGATTTATAATATTGGGGAAAGGGTCAAGCTGATTTGTGACGCAAAGCACCCGCAAAATGTTTTTCTCCGCCATTCTTTCGTTCTGTATTTCTGTCTGCTTCTGGCTTCGATCATGCTTTTAATAGGCGCTGTATTATTATTCAAAGAAATACCCCTTTCGTTCAACTGAGAGCGAAAGGGGTATTTTCTGTCATATATTGGTTTACAGCTTCTCCATGATCCTCTGCGCCACATAGACGCCGCTGGCTGAGGCGTGGGAGAGGGAGTGGGTGACGCCGGAGCCGTCGCCGATGACGTAGAGCCCCTCGTACTTGGTCATGAGGTTCTCATCGAGCGCGACCTCCATATTGTAGAACTTGACCTCCACGCCGTAGAGCAGGGTGTCGTCGTTCGCCGTACCGGGCGCGATCTTGTCGAGCGCGTAGATCATCTCGATGATGTCGTCGAGGATGCGCTTGGGCAGCACAAGACTCAGATCGCCGGGCGTTGCCTTCAAGGTCGGGCGCACGGTGCTCTCCTCAATGCGCTTGATGTTGGAGCGTCTGCCGCGTTCGAGATCGCCGAAGCGCTGGACGATCACGCCGCCGCCGAGCATGTTGCTCAACATAGCGATGCTCTCGCCGTAGCCGTTAGAGTCCTCAAAGGGCTCGGAGAAGTGCTTGGAAACGAGCAGCGCGAAGTTCGTGTTCTCGGTCTTCTTGGAGGGATCCTCAAAGCTGTGACCGTTGACGGTGACGATGCCGTTGGTGTTCTCATTGACGACGATGCCGTTCGGGTTCATGCAGAAGGTGCGGACGTTGTCCTCGAATTTCTCCGTGCGGTAAACGATCTTGCTCTCATACAGCTCGTCGGTGAGGTGGGAGAAGATGACCGCCGGCAGCTCTACGCGCACGCCGATATCCACGCGGTTGGACTTTGTGCTGATATCGAGCTCCTCGCAGACCTTTTCCATCCATTTGGAGCCGGAGCGCCCGACGGAGACGATACATTCCTTGCAGTCGTCATAGCCGCCCTTGTGGTGGACGCGGTAGCCGCCGTCGATGATCTCGATGTGCTCGACGGGCGTGTTGAAGTGGAAATCCACGATGCCGGAGATTTTTTCATAGATATTGCCGAGCACGATGTAGTTGATATCGGTCCCCAGATGGCGGACGGATGCGTCGAGCAGCTGCAGCTTATGCTGGGTGCAGATCTTCTTGAACGCCGTGCCCGCGGTGGAATAGAGCTTCGTGTCCTCGCCGCCGTTCTCTACGTTGATCTTGTCGACGTAGTGCATCAGCTCGAGCGCCTTGTCGCGACCGATGTACTCGTGCATCGTGCCGCCGAAGTCGTTGGTGATGTTGTACTTGCCGTCGGAGAACGCGCCCGCGCCGCCGAAGCCGCTCATGATCGCGCAGGTCTTGCACTTGATGCAGGACTTGACCTTGTCGCCGTCGATGGGGCATTTGCGCTTCTCAAGCGCGTTGCCGGTCTCAAAGACCGCTACCTTTAAATCAGGACGCTTGGTCGCGAATTCATAGGCGGAAAAAATGCCGCCGGGACCTGCGCCGATGATGATGATATCATATTTCATGGGATATTCCTCCTGATATAAAAAAGAAAGTGCTTATCTATCATAGCACAATTATTGCGGCGAATCAATCGGTATTTCTCTATTTTGCAAAGTTCGGTTGAGAAATTTTCTCAGATTTCTGAGAATTAGATATTGACATTTGGAAATTTTAATGCTATAATTCGACTGTTCGATATGCGAGTGTGCTGGAATAGGCAGACAGGCACGTTTGAGGGGCGTGTGTCTTTGACGTACGGGTTCAAGTCCCGTCACTCGCACCATTTTGAGGCAGTCTTTTGTTTTGCCAACTTTTCTTAAAATACCCAAAAACGGCTTAAATACTGAGGTTCTGAGCACTTACATAGTTAAGTTGAGAAAAGTTGAAATCGGTTAAAACAAGATAAAGTGCAGTCAAAAATACAGTTAACTGCAGTCACGAATGCAGTCAAAAATATAGATTTTTCGTGAAAACATATAGACCGGACAGCTAAAAAGTGCTGTCAATTTTAGAAAAATGACCTTAATTCACTGAATCGTTTGTTTGACAAATCTATTTTCGGAGGTCATTAGAATGAAAAATGTAATCTCGGAACTCTACTACGGCAACATTGACCCGCAGGCGCGCGGTTTCAAGAACGGTAGTTTTCTGAAAAAGCAAATGGCTGTTCTTTCGGAAAGCGAAGCTATGCTGACCGAAAAGCTGACAGGAGAAGAAAAGAAAGCGTTTCTCTCTTTTGTAAATGCTTCTGACGTTATCTTGGGAGAATCGGAGCTCGACAGCTTCATCGTCGGATTCAGATTAGGTGCAAGGTTGATTTTCGATACATTCGTAAATGACGATACGCCTTATGTTGATTTACTGAAGGAGCAGAGCAAATGAGAAGCCCGAAATATCATCTTTATCTGACGCACAATGAACGTCGAACCGTTATCAACAGCTTGATTTGCTTGAAAAACGACCTTATTTCACAAGGCAGGTATACCGACGCCGTCGATGAGCTGATCATCAAGCTCACAAAAGCAAAGGTCAAAAGCATCAAGATTAAGGAGGTCTGAATATGGCAGCTACCATTACATATACACAGCAGGGCGAGTATCTTCTCCCTGATTTGAAGTTACCCGACCAGCCGAAGGTCGAAATCGGCGTTTTCGGACAAAGACATAAGCGTTATCTGAAAGAGCACCACCGGCTTATATATTTTAACCTGCTCACGTCATGCAAGCTCGCAGCATATCTTGCCGATATAGATTCTCAGGCAAACGAAATGTATGATTTGCTTGTCCGCCAGCTTTCCGAAAAGGAAAACATTTCAGAACAGCTCAAAGCGGAGAACCCAATGGAATGGGCGCGTAAAATGAACGCAATCCGCCTCACAGCCGCCGAAATCGTCAACAGAGAGATAATCTACACATAAGCAGAATAACGCAAAAACACCCGAATGAGAACAGAGCGTGTAAGCAGGAGTTGATTCTGCTTACACGCCTTTTTCGTAACCGTCAAATAAACCACCGTATTGCCCTCCGCCCGGTGAATGTGAGAAAATATAAGCAAAAACGAAGCGTGTGGTTGTAGTCCGTTGTATTCGAA
>CACYFH010000002.1:0-71115 GCA_902773635.1 uncultured Ruminococcus sp.
GTCCTCCTTGACAGGCGCCAGCCTGTCTGCGTCGTCCGCCTCGTTCTACGAAATTTTCCGTTAATAAATTTGTTAAAGCGTTTAATGGAAACTTAGTATGAAATAACGCAAAGAATTGCGGGGGCAGAAAACTGCTCCCGCTTTTTTGTTGAAAAGTAATGCAGTCATTGCCACGGAGTACCGGGCATGCGTGCCCGTCCTCCTCGAAATGACTGTTATTATTTCTGTGTCAATATTCTTTTATAGAAATTTGGATCACCCTGTCGATCGGGATATCCACGGTCGGAATGTGCTTGTTCTCCGTGTCCTCCGAGCCGTAGAAGATCAGCTTCTTCTGCATGGCGTCGATGCGCTTGATACGACCCGTGAACAGCTCATAGCGCCCGCCCTGCTTGTATGCGTCGGGGATGAAGCGGTCGACCGTCACGATCGGGTGTCCGCCGTTCTCGATGTTCGACTGTATCTCACCGAGGATGCCGTTGATGATCTCGATCTCGTTTTCGGATAGCTCGATCGCGCTGTCCGTGAACCGCGCTTCCTCGCCCACCATATCCTCAAAGCCCGTCAGCGCCGCGAAGGGCGCGAACTGCGCCGCACGGTCGTACAGCGACATATGCGCGCGTGTGGCGCTCTGATGGTGGGGGAGATGGATGATATCCGCGTAGATCTCTTTTGCGTCCTTTGTTCTCATATCAATCCGCCTTGTGACCTCCGATCTGTGCGTTGCGTTCGATGGTTGTCGCGCCTTCGGAGAGATTCATCCCCTTGATGACGGCGTTCTTGCCGTATCTGCTCTGCAGCTTGAGCATCGTGGTCTGGATCTTCCTCTCTCTCTCGTCCGCCTTGTGCTCTCTTTCCGCCTTCTCATAGTCGGTGAACAGGCTGAGCTGTTCGACCTCGCCTGTCGGAAGCTCCGACTCGGGCATCAGATAGCACGCCGCGATCGTGACCCTGCGGATCAGCAGATCGGGATCGACCGTGCGCGTGTAGACCTCCATCACCGCATCCATGATCTTGCGCGTAGACGCCGTGTAGTGCTCCAGATTGCCTGTGCCGTGGGCGTGCTTCGGGACGACGCGACCGTAATAATCCGCCGTGACCGTGCCGGTATACGGCTTTTTTGTTTTTCTGACAGCGTAGACGGTCTCCCGGCGCGATTTCCCGGGCGTCAGCACCATCAGGCTCTCGCGGTCGTAGCCGATGGTCAGTACGATCTGGCGGGTGACCAGCCCCTTCTTCACGAGGTCGAGCGCGAGAAGCTCCGTCATTTCCCGCACGATCAGCCGCCCTTTATCGTAGTCGTAAGGCTCCTTCAAGACCTGTCCCGAGGACAGCGAGTTGGTCGTCGGGCGATAGCTCTTGATCTCCTTGATCGTCGTCGGCTCCCAGCCCCACGCGTGGTCGATCAGAAGCTCCGCGTTGACGCCGAAGGTCTTGTAAAGCAGATCCTCACAGACGGGCGAGAGGGAGAAGCGCGCGACGTCGCCCATCGTATGCAGTCCGAGTGAACTGAGCTTTGTGCTGATGCCGCGCCCGACGCGCCAGAAGTCCGTCAAAGGCTGATGGCACCACAGCAGCTCGCGGTACTTCATCTCGTCCAGCTCCGCCACGCGCACGCCGTCCTCGTCGGCAGGGACGTGCTTCGCGACGATATCCATCGCGACCTTGGCGAGATAGAGGTTCGTGCCGATCCCCGCGGTCGCGGTGATGCCCGTCTCATAGAGCACCTCGCGGATCATCGTCATCGCCAGCTCATGCGCCGTCATCTGATAGAGGTCGAGATAGTGGGTCGCGTCAATGAACACCTCGTCCACCGAGTAAACGTGGATATCCTCCGGCGCGATGAAGCGCATGTAGATGGAAAAGACCCGCGTGCTGTACTGTTCGTACAGGCGCATGCGCGGCGGCGCGACATAGTAGCCCAGCTCCAGCGAAGGGTCGCTCTCCAGCGTGGGCGCGATGAAGGAAACGGAGGTGAAGTGATACTCGCCGTTCTCGTCCTTGCGGATGTGACCGCTTCTGATACCGTCGCTCAGACGCTGTGCGTTGACCTCCTTGACGCGCTGTACGACCTCAAAGAGCCTTGCTCTGCCTGAGATACCGTGCGCCTTCAAGGATGGCGAGACGGCAAGACAGATGGTCTTTTCCGTCCTCGTCGGGTCGGCGACGACAAGGTTGGTGGTGAGGGGGTCGAACCGCCGCTCCACACATTCTACGCTCGCGTAAAAGCTCTTGAGATCGATCGCGATATAGACGCGCTCCATGCCGTCGCCTCCTTTCCAAATATCTTATACGAACAAATGTACTACAAATTGGCTGATTTGTCAAGTGCCGCAAGAAACAGAAATCCCTGTATTCAGCATGAACACAGGGATGATGTTTTATTCAGCGGTTCTTTTGCAGACGATGATGACGAACTCGATCGGCGTCGATAGACTGTCACATTCCGCAAGGCGGTTCATGCCGTCCGTCGGCGTGTGGTAATAATAGGGCGTCATCCGGAAGAGCGCGTCGATATCGCCGTGATCGGTGAGCGTGATCTCGTCCTGCACGCGGATGCGCTCGATCACCTCCAAGCCCTCTAAGGCGGGCTCCTTCTCGTCGTTGAGATACGGCTTGTCGTAGAGGATCTCCTTCAGCCCCAAAAGGTGATTCTTCCCCGGAATGGCGGTGAGGATCACGCCGTCGTCGGCAAGGATCCTGCGAAATTCCGCCGCGTGGAAGGGCGCGAATAGGTGGAACGCCGCCTTGACCGCCTTGTCGCGGATCGGGATGGACGCGATATTGGCGACGAAGAACTCCGCGCCGCATCTGCGCTTTGCCGCGAGGCGCACCATGCTCTTGCTCAGGTCGAAGCCGTAGAATCGCCTGTCGAGCCGCTCGGCGGCGTAGGCGGTGTAGTATCCCTCTCCGCAGCAGATATCGAGCACGCTGTCGCCATCCGCGGAGTATTCATACAGACAGTCCGTGACCGCCTGCGCGAGAGGGGCGTACCAGCCCTTGTTGAGGAAGTCGCGCCGCGAGCGCGCCATCTCCTTGTTGTCTCCGATGGCGTCGCCGCTGCGATGGGCGGAGAGAAGGTTGACGTAGCCCTCCTTTGCCATATCGTAGCTATGGCGGTTCTCACAGCGCCATACCCTTTGTTCAAGATGAAGCTCCTGTCCGCAGACAGGACATTTCAGAATTCCCATAATCACACCGCTTTGCTGATATTACGGTCTTATACTATCATATTCCCGCTCTCTTTGCAACCTTGTTCTGTCATTCTGTACAAACGCAATCCGCCGTATGTGTGCAAAAGGACGAATCTTTCTGCATGCTGCAATTTCCTGTTCAATCCTCTGCGGAATATGGTAAAATGAAGTATCGAAAGCTATTCGGGAGGTCAATATGAAGCACGCGATCCCTTTGAAGAGCATACAGAACGCCCGTGAGCTGGGCGGGTACAAAACCGCCGACGGCAGAGAGGTCAGGAGCGGTCTCCTGCTTCGCACGGCAGGTCTGCACGGTATCTCCGACGAGGATATCCGCACCCTGACACAGACCTACCGCCTGCAGGACGTGATGGATTTCCGCATGGATATGGAGCTTGTCGGCATGGCTGATCCCGCCATCCCGGACGCTGTGTATCATCATCTGGACGTGATCGACCTCGAGATGTACGGCGACGCTGTCTCAGCGGATATTGATTTCACCAAAATGAGCATCGAGCAGATGGTGGAAGTCTCCGTGCAGATGGGCATGATCGACGAAGATCTGTATATCGGCTTCCTCGACAGAGAGAAGGGGAAGAAGGCGTTCGCGGACTTCTTCCGCATCCTGATCGCGGCGGATCCCGACCGCGCCGTTCTGTGGCATTGCACCAGCGGCAAGGACAGGACGGGACTGGCGGCGATGCTCCTGCTGACAGCGCTCGGCGTTGAGGAGGAGGTCATCCTTGAGGATTACCTGCTCACCAATGCGTTCAACGCGCGGAGGATGGAGGGGACGCGGCAGTTCCTCAAGGCAAAGGGCATGGATGATGCGTTCATCGACAAGGCAATCCTGGTCTTTGACGGCGTTGACCGGCGCTTCATGGAGAACGCCCTCGCCTATCTCAAAGAGACCTACGGCTCCGTGATGGGCTATATCCGCGACGCGCTCCGTGTGTCGCAGGAGAGTGTTGATTCTTTAAAAGAAAAATACCTGATCTGAATGACCATATAAAACAACAGCGGCAGCCCGTCATGAGGCTGCCGCTTTTCTGTTAGAAGTCGTTGAACATGAAGTCCGCCCAGTAGTACTGGCTCATGTACTCATTCGCGTAGGCATTGACCGCGCCGGCGTCCAGCTCGGCGAAGCGGTAGTAGTCGCAGTCGAGCACCGCGGGATTCACGGACAGGGCGTTGTAGCTCTTGTTGACCGCCTTTTCCGCGCCGACCTTTTTCAGTCTTTTCATCATGCCTGAGATCAGCGTCTGCATATAGCTCTGCTGCTTCTGGTCATAGGGCTCGTCCTCAAAGAGCGCCGCCGCGATCTCTCTGGTACTGCACGAGCTGCCGTGGCGGTGCACCAGATAGGCGAAGATCTCCTTGGACTTACTGCGCTCAAAGTGCACGGGCGTGCCGTTTGGCTCGAATACGTCGAAATTGCCGAAGCACTGCACCTTTAACAGCGCGTTGCTCTTGGGGATGATCGGGAATCGGAGATCCTCCAGCTCGCGGGCGACCTCCTCCTTGGTGACGGGCTTCATGATGTAGCCGCTCGCGCGCATGTCCATCGCGTCCGCCTTGTACTCCGAGAAGCCGGTGACGAAGATGATGTTCATTTTCGGGTTGCTCTGTTTGAGCCTTTTGGCGACCTCCACGCCGGTCATCCCGCGCATATGGATGTCGAGGAACGCGACGTCACAGCCGTTCTTCTCCGCTTCCTCGAGCAGATCATCCTGATCGTCGAACGCGAGAACCTCCGCGTCGGGCTTGACCTTTTTGACGCACATTTCGAGCATACGCAGAGCGAGCTCTTCATCATCAAGACACAGTATCTTCATTCCTTTGACCCTCCTTCGGGAGAACGACCGTCGCGACGGTGCCTTCTCCGACTGTACTTTCTATTCTTACTTCACCGCCGCACATATCCTTCAACCGCCGTTTGGTATTCTCCATGCCGACGTGCGAGCGGCCGTCGTCCTTTTTCTCGGCGTTCGGATCGAAGCCGACGCCGTCGTCCGAGATGATCACCTCATAGGCGTCGTCCGTCTCACGCGTGGCGATCGTGACCGTACCGCCCTGTTTTTTCATGCCGACGCCGTGCTTGACGGCATTTTCCACCAGCGGCTGGATGCTCAGCTGCGGGAGCACAAAATCCGTCGTCTGAATGTCGTATTCGAGGTTCAGCTTCTTGCCGAAGCGGAGCTTCTCGATATACAGGTATTTCTTCAAATGCTCCAGCTCCTGCTCAAAGGGGATGGGCTTGGTCTGCTTGAGCGAATCCATGTTGCCGCGCAGGTATTTTGCGAAGGTGATCGTCGCCTCCTGCGCCGTGTCGGGGTCGATACTGCACATCATCGCGATGGACGTCAGCGCGTTATACATGAAGTGCGGCTGTATCTGGGAGACCATCACGCTGACCTTCGCTTCATACAGCTCCTTTTGCATCTGCTGGTAGCGGATGGATTCGAGATACTGCTTTCTCAGGTCGAACACCAGCCGCACCATCTGGTAGAGCATGGTGATCGCGAGGCCGAAGTGGTAGAAGTGGATGCTCGTGAAATGCAGGTAGTGATTGACCGCGTCGAGCAGGATCGAGAGGGTCAGCGGCGTCCATGAGATCAGGATGACGACCGCCTGGGTGTTGTGCTTGATCTCTGTGAACAGCAGGATCGTGATGACCAGCGTGCCGATTGCCGTGCAGAAATAGAGGTTCGGCGAGGTGGCGTTCAGATCCATCACGCCGGTGAACTGCAGGATGATCGCCGCGATCACCGCGAGGATGTACGCCGTAGCGGTCACGTTGGCGACCGCGCGCGTGACGGAGCCTGTAAGGTTCGATTTGAGGTAGAACATGATCGACGTGATCAGACAGTAGTTGAGCAGAATGATGATCGTCATGCACACGCCCGGGTCAAGGATCCAGAGGTTGAGGTAATTGCTGCTGCGCTGACCGATCATGAATATGCCCCAGAAGAAGCAGAGCACGCCGAAGGCGAGGTACTTGTAGTTGACCTTACCGAGGATGAAGCCCGCGATGGGGAAGAGGAACAGCCCGAAGAAGCATACCAGCACGAACGCGAGGATCGGCGGCATGACGTCAAAGAAGAATTTCTGGTAGGAGCCGTTCGCTTCACTGTAAAGCACCTGAAAGCTCTCGGAGAACGTCTGCTGGTCAAAGGAATAGGGGTTCGTGACCTCAAAGATGTATTCTTCGTGATCCATCTGACCGTTATAATTCAGTGTTTTCGTGTAGATCGTGTCCGAACGGTAGCCCGGGGTGTTTTTGAGGACAAGACCATCTGTGAACGCCATGGTATAATCTCTTTCAAAATCTTCCTTTGAAGGCGGCGGAGCGTCGGGATTGTTGTACGATTCGAGGAACAGCTCATACAGCGTGTCGACGTTCTGATAGGTCAGCTCGAATACGGGGTCGCCCTCGGCTGTTCTCAGCGTGAACCAAACGTTACGGCTGGAGATCGTCACGGTCTCATAATAGTCCGTGAGGAATTCCGAGAGCTTTCCTTTGAAAACAATCCGGTGAAACCGGTCGTTGATCGGCTTGTCGTTGTCGATGGGCTTCCACTCGCCGCCGTCGACGGAGTACTCTCCCTCGATAAAGGTCGTCCGGCTGTACGTCAAATCCATTTTGATGAAGTACTGCGCGCCGAACACGACCAGCCCGATGAACAGCAGGATCACGATGCTGATGCCGCCGATCGTCCATTTCTTGCTGCCGAGCAGCTTTTTCATACTTTCGCCTCCCGAGCCGACTGTAACAGGTATCATGAACCTATTATAAAAAACTATCCTTCTAAAGTCAATAAGCTGTAAGCATACAAAAAGCAGGGAGCGTGAACTCCCTGCCGGATGCTTGATTCAATGCTCGGGCGGCGTGTAGACGGAGCTGCCGAAGGCGATGATGGGCATGAAGACCTCGGGGAGTATGAACATCCCGATTTTGAAGCCGATCCCCTTGCCGAAGCGGTCGCACAGGAGATTGAGGTGGATGATCTCAGAGATCAGCGTGAAGATAGCGATGACGATACCGCAGATGATCTCTATCGGGTCGGGAACCGCGGGTACGAGCTCCAGGATCAGCTCCGTGAACCAGAAGATGACCTCGAGGATGAACCAGATATGCGGCATGCCGGCGATATGATGTGAGAGGAAAAGATTATAGAAGGGGATCAGCGACTTCCAGCCCTTCTCGCCCGCTTTCTCCAGGATCCTCCATTCCGAGATGACGAGGATCGTATAGATCGCCAGCAGAATCCCGATCTCCGCGAAAACAGAGTTGAACCAAACAGAAGACACCGTAAACACCCTCCAAAACATTTCTTATACTATCATATATGAAATCGTGAAGTTTTTCAACTGTTTTCAACGTGATGACGAAACATAAATCATCACGTTTGTTCCGAAATTACCTCTATAGTTATTGTTTTTTTGAAATAACAGGCGTATAATGGAATCATGAAAAGAGGTTAGTCACATGATTTCTTTGTTGATTTCTTTTGCAGTGCTGATCGTGGGCTATCTGGTCTACGGAAAGGTCACGGAAAAGATCTTCGCCCCCGACGACCGCCAGACGCCCGCTGTCGCCATCAACGACGGCGTGGACTGCGTCCCGATGAAAACATGGAAGGCATTTTTGATCCAGCTTCTGAATATCGCGGGCACAGGCCCGATCTTCGGCGCGCTGATGGGCGCGGTGTTCGGACCCATCGTATTCCTGTGGATCGTGTTCGGCTCGATCTTAGGAGGCGCGGTGCATGACTACATGAGCGGCATGATCAGCTCCCGACACGAGGGCGCGTCCATCGCGGAGCTGTCGGGAACCTATCTCGGCAAGGTCGCCAAATGGGTGATGCGTATCTTCTCCGTCGTTCTTCTGGTGCTGTGCGGCACGGTGTTCGTCACCAGCCCCGCGGGTCTGCTCGACGCGCTCACGCCCGACTGGATGAACGGCACCTTCTGGGCGATCGTGATATTGGTCTATTATCTGCTCGCGACGCTCCTGCCCATCGACAAGCTGATCGGCAAGCTCTATCCGGTTTTCGGCGTTCTGCTGGTCGTGATGGCGGGCGCCGTCATCGGCGGTATCCTCTTCTCGGGCGGCGAGTACACCATCCCCGAGATTACCTTTGAGAATCTCAATCCCGCCGGAATGCCCGTCTGGCCGTATATGTTCATCACGGTCGCCTGCGGCGCGATCTCAGGCTTCCACGCGACCCAGTCGCCCATGATCGCAAAGTGCATCAAGAGCGAGAAAGAGGGCAGGGTCGTCTTCTACGGCGCGATGATCGCGGAATCCGTGATCGCGCTGGTATGGGCGGCGGCAGGCGTCTCCTTCTACGGAGCGACAGAGCTGTTGAATGAAGCGCTCTCAAACGGCGCGTCCAACGTCGTCTATGAGATCTCCACCGGCGTTCTCGGCGTGTTCGGCGGTATCCTCGCGGTCGCGGGCGTGATCGTCTGCCCGATCACCTCGGGCGATACGGCGTTCCGCTCAGCGAGACTGATCCTCGCCGAGACCTTCAAGCTCGACCAGAAGAAGATCAAGAACCGCCTTCTGATCACTGTTCCGCTGCTGGCTGTCGGCGGACTGCTGACGTGGTTCGCGCTTGTGAACGACGACGGCTTTGAGGTCATCTGGCGCTATTTCTCATGGAGCAACCAGACGCTCGCGATGGTCGCGCTGTGGGTGTCCTCCGCCTATCTTCTCAAGAAGGGCAGGTATCGCTTCGGCTCTCTGCTTACCGCGCTCCCCGCGACCTTCATGACGGCGGTCAGCTTCACCTATATCCTGATCGCGAAGGAGGGCTTTCGGCTGAACCAGACCGTCTCCTATATCGCGGGAGCGGTCGCGGCGGCGATTTTCTTCTCGTCCTATTTGATCGCTCTTGTACATCGCTGCAAAAGGGCGGATAATCGCCTGAAATAAAAATGTATCTCGCCGGAGCTCGGTCAATTGATACAATCCCTCAGTCACCTAACTGTGACAGCTCTCCGGTGTATGGATTCTGTTTGCCAAAACAAGTTTTGGACAGAATCTCACCTTTACCAAAGGGAGCCTTCGTTAAAAAGTTAAGGCAGGAATCCACGCGGAATTCCTGCCTTTATTTTCTTTATTCCTGTTCTTTCTTCTCGATTACGTTGACGTACTTGAACGGTATCTCGATGTGATGCTCCCTGAAGGCGCGGTCGACCCTGAGGTTGATGTCGTTGATCAGCTTCTCGGAGGGCGTCTCCGGATTATAGTAGACGGTCGTCCGCAGTCTCAGCGCGCTTTCCTCATACGCCATGAAGTAGATCTCGGCGTATTCCTTTCCTTGTGCGGTCTCCTTGCCGGGAACGCTCAGGGGAGAGGCGATGATCGTGTCCTTGAGCACCTTCATCGCGTATTCCACGTCCGTGCCGTAGGCAACGTAGAAGTTGAAGTCCGCGGAGCGCGTGCCGG
Organism: uncultured Ruminococcus sp.; assembly: GCA_902773635.1. Lineage (GTDB taxonomy): Bacteria > Bacillota > Clostridia > Oscillospirales > Acutalibacteraceae > Ruminococcoides. The sequence goes on from CACYFH010000002.1 coordinate 9,652, forward strand.
TATGATAGCTGAAATTACGCAGTTGCATGATATTCAGCTTGCTGTTCGGGATGATGTAGTACTGGGTGTCGATGCCGAGCAGGACGACGTGGCGCATCGACATATCCTTTACGATGCCGACGGTGCCGTTCTCAAGCTCAATGCGGTTGCCGACCTCAAAGGGCTTGTGCATAGAGATCATCAGTCCCGCGAGGATATCCTTGATGACGTCCTGCGCCGCGAAGGCGAGAACACCGGAGACGATCGCCGTTCCGCCCAGCAGGGTCTTCCATACGGAATCCATGCCGCCGAAGAAGGAGAACACCAGGATGATGCCGCCGATCAGGATGGCGACGCTGCTGAGCCGCTCAAAAAACATCAGGTGCAGACCCTTGTGTTTTTTCTGGACGCGCTTGAAGGCGTAGCGGTTCAGGCGCATCAAGCCCCAGATCACGATGAACGCCACCGCGATCACCAGGATGGTCGCGCCGATATTGACGCCCGTTTTTTCAACGTTCGCGGCTTTGGATATTTCGTCGCTCACCTTTTCGAGGAGCGTCTCGGTCGATGCTTCTGTCATACGCATTTCCTCCGATCTGTAATACTAAGTTTCCTTCTTTTCCCTCCATTATAGCACGCTTTTATGACTCTTGTCCAATCTTTTCCGCTATTTTTGCAAAAAAACATTCTTTGACAGCACCGCCGTAGGATCGTGAAGAAATCTGAGAAATCTCAGCGAAAATCGTTGAAAGTGACAAGGTCGTGTGGTATAGTTAAACTAGGAAAGAAGCATTGTCATACAAAGGAGGTTTTGCCATGAGAATGTACGATATCATCCTGAAAAAACGCGACGGCGGCGAGCTGACGCGGCAGGAGATCGCCTACTTCATCTCGGGCTATGTCAGCGGCGAGATACCTGATTATCAGGCGTCCGCGCTGTGCATGGCGATCTACTATCAGGGCATGAGCGAAGCGGAGACGGTCGCGCTGACCGACTGCATGGCGCACTCGGGCGACACGGTCGACCTCTCGCGGTTCGGCAGCCTGACGGTCGACAAGCACTCTACCGGAGGCGTGGGCGACAAGACGACCCTGATCGTCGCGCCGATCGTCGCTTCCTTAGGCGGGAAGCTCGCGAAGATGTCCGGGCGCGGGCTGGGTCATACCGGCGGCACGGTGGATAAGCTCGAAAGTATCCCCGGCTATCGCGTGACGATGGAGCGCGAGGAATTTTTACAGCAGGTGGAGGACGTCGGCGTCGCCGTGATCGGTCAGTCGGGCAACCTCACGCCCGCAGACAAGAAGCTCTACGCCCTGCGCGACGTGACGGCGACGGTCGATTCCATCCCGCTGATCACCTCGAGCATCATGAGCAAGAAGCTCGCGGCAGGCTCCCATAATATCGTGCTGGACGTGAAGGTCGGCAGCGGCGCGTTCATGAAAACGCTCGGCGACGCCCGCACCCTCGCGCGGAATATGGTGGAGATCGGCAAGGCGTGCGGCCGCAATATCGCCGCGCTGATCACCGATATGAGCCGCCCGCTAGGTCACGCCATCGGCAACGAGCTTGAAGTGCGTGAGGCGGTCGAGATCCTCCGCGGCATGAAGAAGGGCGACTTGTATGAGGTGTGCGTCGCGCTCGCAACGGAGATGATCATTCTTTTAAAGAATATTTCGCAGGAAGAAGCGGAGACCCTAGTCGTCGGCGCGATCGAAAGCGGCGCGGCATTTGAGAAGATGAAGGAATGGGTCTCGGCACAGGGCGGCGACGCGCTTTGGCTGGAGAAAGCCCCGGCAAAGCCCGCGCATATCGTCCCGATCATCAGCCCTGTCGACGGCTATATCACCGCGATGGATACCGCCGCGATCGGCTCGGCGGCTGTGATCCTCGGCGCGGGTCGGAGCAAGAAGGACGACCCGATCGACTACTCCGCGGGCATCACCGCAGCGGTGAAAACCGGCGACAGAGTAGAGAAGGGCATGACGCTCGGAACGCTGTATACCAATGAAGAAGCGGCGATTCAGCCCGCGACGGAGCGCTATCTCAGCGCCCTTTCATTCGGCGAGAATCCGCCTGAATCAAACAAATTGATCTATGAGATCATTCGATAAAGGAGAGCATATGGAAATCAAGGAAATACTCAGCAAGGTCGATCACACGCTCCTCGCGCAGGGAGCGACGTGGGAGGAGATCAAGGCGATCTGCGACGACGGCATGCGCTATGAGACTGCGTCCGTCTGCATCCCGCCTTCTTATGTCAGGCAGGCGAAGGAATACGTCGGCGACAGCTTGAAGATCTGCACGGTCATCGGCTTCCCGAACGGCTATAACACGACCGCCGTGAAGTGCTTTGAGACTGCCGAGGCGGTACGGGAAGGCGCGGACGAGATCGACATGGTCATCAACATCGGCTGGCTGAAGGATAAGCAGTATGATTCTATTCTCAAAGAGATCAACTGTGTAAAAAAAACCTGCGACGGCAAGCTGCTCAAGGTCATCATCGAGACCTGTCTGCTCACGGAGGAGGAGAAGATCAGGATGTGCGAGATCGTCTCAAAGTCCGACGCGGACTTCATCAAGACCTCGACCGGCTTCTCTACCGGCGGCGCGACCCGCGAGGATATCGCGCTGTTCGCACAGCATGTGACGAACGGCAAGAAGATCAAGGCGGCGGGCGGTATCGCGAGCCTTACGGACGCGCTGGATATGCTCGATTTAGGCGCGTCCCGACTCGGTACCAGCCGCATCGTCAAAATCGTGAAAGCAAAAGAGGGAGGAGAAGAAAATGGCAGTCAAGACGCCTCATATTAACCTGCTCGACGAGGAGCGGGGTTTCGGCAAGACCGTACTCATGCCCGGCGATCCGCTGAGAGCGAAATTCATCGCAGAGAACTTCTTGGAGGATCCCGTACTCGTGAACAACGTGCGCGGGGTACAGGGCTACACCGGCTTCTATGACGGCGTGAAGGTCTCCGTCATGGCGAGCGGTATGGGCATGCCGTCCATCGGCATCTACAGCTATGAGCTGTACAAGTTCTTCGGCGTGCAGAACATCATGCGTATCGGCTCGGCTGGCGCGATCAGCGAGGACGTGAAGGTGCGCGATATCGTCGCCGGCATCGGCGCGTGCACCAACTCCGGCTTCGGCGCGCAGTACGGGCTGGACGGTACGGTCGCCCCGGTGTGCAGCTTTGAGATGCTTTCTGCGGCGAAAAAGACCGCCGACGAGATGAACGCCGACCTCAAGATCGGCAGTCTCTATTCCTCCGACACCTTCTATGACGACACGCACAAGTCCACCGACTGGACGAAGGCGGGCTGCCTTGCGGTCGAGATGGAGGCGGCGGCGCTCTACATGACCGCTCTGCGGCTGAATATGCGTGCGCTCGCGATCTGCACGATCTCCGACCTCGCGTACCCGCCGTTCACGGGACTCGACGCTTCCGAGAGAGAGCGCTCCTTCACCCAGATGATGGAGCTTGCGCTCAAAACCGCGAAGGAGCTGGAGAAGCTCCCGACCCTGACCCCGAGGGATTGATCATGAAAAAACGTGTATTCATTATCGTGCTGGATAGCTGCGGCGTAGGCTATATGCCCGACGCGGCGGACTTCGGCGACGAGGGCGCGAACACCATGCGCTCTATCTCACAATCCGATAAATTCAAGCTGAACAGCCTGCTCAGGTTGGGCTTATGCAATATCGACGGCGTGGATTATCTCGGTCATAACGACGCGCCGCTCGCGTCGGTCGGGCGTATCGCGGAGCGGTCGAAGGGCAAGGACACGACCGTCGGTCACTGGGAGATCGCGGGCGTTATCTCCGAGAAGCCCCTCCCGACCTATCCGAACGGCTTTCCTCAGGAGCTTCTGAGAGAATTCTCCGAAAAGACCGGGCGCGGCGTGCTGTGCAACCTGCCGTACTCGGGGACGAAGGTCATCGAGGACTACGGCGACGAGCATGTGCGGACGGGCGATCTGATCGTCTACACCTCCGCGGATTCCGTGTTCCAGATCGCGGCGCATGAGGACGTGGTGCCGATCGAGGAGCTGTACCGTTACTGCCGTATCGCGCGCGGGATGTTACAGGGCGAGCACGGCGTCGGGCGCGTGATCGCGCGTCCCTTCATCGGTGAGAGCGGACATTATACCCGCACCTCCAACCGCCACGATTTCTCCCTTGAACCGCCGAAGAAAACCATGCTCAACTACCTTTGTGACAGCAATCTCAGCGTGATCGCGGTGGGCAAGATCTACGATATCTTCGCGGGTCAGGGGATCACCGAGCACACCTTCACCACCGGCAACACGGACGGCATGGAAAAGACGCTCGCGATCGCCGACCGCGACTTCGAGGGCTTGTGCTTCGTGAATCTGGTGGACTTCGATATGCTCTACGGCCACCGCAACAACGTGGACGGCTACGCGAACGCCCTGACGGAGTTCGACCGCTGGCTCGAGCGCTTCCTGCCGAAGCTCAGGGAGGACGATATCCTGATGATCACCGCCGACCACGGCTGTGACCCGGGCTACATCTGCAGTACCGACCACTCCCGCGAGTACATCCCCATCATCACTTACGGCAAGCACATCAAGCCCCTGAACCTCGGCACGAGGGTCGGCTTCTCCGATATCGGCAAGACGGTGCTCGACTACCTCGGCGTGAAGAATGAGATCGCCGGAGAAAGCTTCCTGGGTGAGATCTATGAGTGAGAGGATCACGGACGCGGAGCTGATCCGCACGGCTTTCAAGGCGATGGAGAACGCCTATGTGCCGTACTCCGGTTATAAGGTAGGCGCGGCGCTCCTCACGGAATCCGGCAAGGTCTATACCGGATGCAACATCGAGAACGCATCCTACACGCCGACCGTCTGCGCGGAGAGGACCGCCTTCTTCAAAGCGGTCAGCGAGGGCGAGCGGAGCTTCACAAAGATCGCGGTCGTCGGCGGAAAAGGGGGAGAGGTCAGCACCTACTTCGTCCCCTGCGGCGTGTGCCGTCAGGTGATGTCGGAATTCTGTGACGATGACTTTTCGGTCATAATAGCAAAAAGCGAGACGGATTATTTATTGAAAACGCTGAACGATTTGTTACCTTGTCGCTTTTCTCCGCAATACCTTGTGGATAACTGACAAACTTTTAATAAATATTGCTATTTTACTGACTTTTTGGTAAAATAATACTAAGCAAAAATTGCTGAAAAATGCTATTTTGAGGAGGAAAAAGAAAATGAAAAAGTTAATTGCACTTGTACTCGCAGTGCTCATGGTCGTTGCTCTTGCGGCGTGCGGCAACAACGCGAAGCCCGCTGACAACACCAGCAAGCCCGCCGAGGAGACCAAGGCGGCTGAGACGAAAGCCGATTACAGCGTTGCGATGATCACCGACTACGGCGACATCACCGACCAGTCCTTCAACCAGACCACCTATGAGGCCTGCAAGGATTTCTGCGACGCGAACGGCGTTGAGTTCAAGTATTATAAGCCCGCTTCCGATTCCGATGAGGATCGTGTCGCGATGATCGAGTCCGCGATCGACGAGGGCTTCAACGTTATCGTAATGCCCGGCTACGCGTTCGCTCCTGCGATCGCTTCCACCGTCAAGAACTACGCTGACGTGAAGTTCATCGCTCTGGACGTTTCCGAGTATGACCTGACCTCTGCGGGTCTCGAGACCCTGCCCGCGAACCTCTACTCCGCTGTTTATCAGGAAGAGCTCTGCGGCTACATGGCCGGCGTTGCTGCCGTCAAGCTCGGCTACACCAAGCTCGGCTTCCTCGGCGGTATGGCGGTTCCCGCCGTTATCCGTTACGGCTACGGCTTCATCCAGGGCGCTGACGCTGCTGCGGCTGAGACCGGCGCGAAGGTCTCCATCAACTACGCTTACGGCAACCAGTTCTACGGCGACGCGGATATCACCGCTGCGATGGACACCTGGTACAAGGACGGCGTTGAGGTCGTATTCGCTTGCGGCGGCGGTATCTTCTCTTCCGCTGCTGAGGCTGCTGCGAAGGTGAACGGCAAGGTCATCGGCGTTGACGTTGACCAGGCCGGTATCATCGACGGCACCTACGGCGAGGGCATGACCGTTACCTCCGCGATGAAGGGTCTCGCTCCCACCGTCAAGACCATGCTCCAGGCTGTTGCCGACGGCAAGTTCGAGGGCGGCAAGGTCGAGAACCTGGGTCTCGTTTCCGAGAATCCCGAGGCGAACTACGTTCAGCTTCCGATCGCTTCCACCCAGTTCGGCAAGGGCTTCACTGCCGACGATTACAAGGCGCTCGTAGCCGACATGTTCAACGGCAAGATCACCGTCAACAATGACATCGCGATCACCGCTGCCGAGAATGCAAAGACCGTTACCGTTAACGATCTGGGCAACATCAAATAAGCTGATCTGACACAACAGAGCTTTGCTCATAAACATGAGACGGCCTGCCAAAGTTCCTGACTCTTGGCAGGCCTTTTCTTTAAAGGATGTGTGAAAATGTCAAGTGAATACGCTATCGAGATGCTGAATATCACCAAGAGGTTCCCCGGTATTATCGCGAACGATAACGTTACGCTCCGCTTGAAGAAGGGTGAGATCCACGCTCTGCTGGGTGAGAACGGCGCAGGCAAATCGACCCTGATGTCCGTGCTGTTCGGTCTCTACCAGCCCGAGGAGGGAGAGATCCGCAAGGACGGCGAGCGCGTGGAGATCAAGGATCCCAACGACGCCAACCGTCTCGGCATCGGTATGGTGCACCAGCACTTCAAGCTCGTCGAGTGCTTCTCCGTGCTCGACAACATCATCCTCGGCGTCGAGCCCAACAAGATGGGCTTCCTGAAAAAAGCCGAGGCGAGAAAAAAGGTCAACGAGCTGTCCAAGCGCTACGGACTGGCGGTCGACTGCGACGCGATCATCGAGGATATCACCGTCGGCATGCAGCAGCGTACCGAGATCCTCAAGATGCTCTACCGCGACAACGAGATCCTCATCTTTGACGAGCCGACCGCGGTGCTGACCCCGCAGGAGATCACCGAGCTGATGGGCATTATGAAGAATCTCGCGAAGGAAGGAAAATCCATCCTCTTCATCTCGCATAAGCTCAACGAGATCATGGAGGTCGCCGACCGCTGTACCGTCCTGAGAAAGGGCAGATATATCGCGACCGTCGATATCGCAGAGACGACCCCCGAGGAGCTCTCCGCCCTGATGGTCGGCAGAAACGTCAGCTTCCATATCGAGAAGGGCGAGGCGCACGCCGCCGACACCGTGCTCAGCGTGCGCGATCTGTGCATGACCTCGAAGATCCATAAAAAGGAGGTCGTCAAGAACGTCTCCTTTGACGTGAGAAGGGGAGAGATCGTCTGTATCGCCGGTATCGACGGCAACGGTCAGACGGAGCTGGTGCACGGTCTGACGGGGCTCGAGCCGATCAAGTCCGGCACCATCACCCTGCTCGGCAAGGATATCTCCCACGCCTCAATCCGCAAGCGCAGTACCTCCGGCATGAGCCATATCCCCGAGGACAGACACAAGCACGGTCTGGTGCTCGACTATTCCCTCGAGAACAACATCGTCTTACAGCGGTATTTTGAGCCGCAGTTCACCAATAAGGCGGGCTTTTTGAACAAGAAGAACATCCGCGCCTATGCCGAGAGGCTGATCGACGCGTATGATATCCGCAGCGGCGAGGGCGCTGTCACCATCGCCCGCAAGATGTCGGGCGGTAACCAGCAGAAGGCGATCATCGCCCGTGAGATCGACAGAGACCCGGAGCTTCTGATCGCCGTCCAGCCTACCAGAGGTCTGGACGTCGGCGCGATAGAAATGGTGCACAAGGAGCTCGTCCGTCAGCGTGACAAGGGCAAGGCTGTCCTGATGGTCTCCCTGGAGCTCGACGAGGTCATGGACGTCCCCGACCGCATCCTCGTGATGTATGAGGGCGAGATCGTGGGCGAGCTTGACCCCAAGAAAATCAGCGTAGAGGAGCTCGGCTTGTATATGGCGGGCGCAAAGAGAGACGAGGTGAGCGTATGAAAAAGCTGTTGAAAAATGAGGGCGTCCAGTCGCTTTTGGCTTCGCTGCTCTGTATCATCCTCGGTCTGGTGATCGGCTATATCGTCCTGCTGTTCATCAACCCCTCCGGCGCTTTCGACGCGATCATCGACGTCATCAAGAACTTCTTCAACTATTCGAAGTCCGCCCTTCAAATGAAGAATCTGGGCAACACGCTGGCTAAGACCGCGCCGCTTCTGATGTGTGCGCTGTCCGTGCTGTTCTGCTATAAGGTCGGTCTGTTCAATATCGGCGCGGCAGGTCAGTATGTCGCGGGCGCGTGCGCGAGCCTGTACGCGGCGCTTGCGTGGGGCTGGGGCTGGCTGCCCTGTCTGCTGTTCGCGGTTGCCGCGGGCGCGCTGCTGAGCCTGATCGTCGGTCTTCTGAAGGCGTATTTCAACGTCAACGAGGTCATCTCCGGCATCATGCTCAACTGGATCGGTCTGTATACGACCAACATGATCCTTAACAACGTCAAGGAGACCACCAGTCCCTACACCCTGCACCTGAGCTCGGCGAATCCTTCCGCGATCCTGCCGTCCATGGGGCTGGATAAGCTCTTCACCAACAACAAATACGTTTCGATCGCGATCCCGCTCGCTATTCTGGCGGCAATCCTTATTATGATCGTTCTGGATAAGACCAAGCTCGGCTTCGAGCTCAAGGCGACGGGCTTCAACAAGAATGCCGCGAAGTACAGCGGCATGGCGGAGAAGCGCAATATCATCCTGACGCTGGTCATCGGCGGCGCGCTCGCCGGTATGGGCGGCGCACTGATGTACCTGACCGACTACGAGCAGTGGATGTGCACGGTCTCCTCCGTACCCGGTATGGGCTTCAACGGCATCGCCGCGGCGTTCCTCGGCGGACTGAACCCCATCGGCACGATCTTCGCCTCCTACTTTATCCAGCATATCACCTCGGGCGGCGCATACGTCGATAAGACGATGTACTGCTCCCAGATCTCCGACCTGATCTCCTCTCTGATCATCTATCTGTGCGGCTTTGTGTTCTTCATCAAGTACGCGATCAACCTCTATCTCGCAAGGCACGAGAGCAAGAAAGACACCCGCTTTACGGAGAAAGAGCTCAGTGAAGTGAAAGCAAAGGAAGGAGGTGACGCCGAATGACGCTGCTGCTCCAATACACCCTGATCTTTGCGTCTGTGCTGATGCTGGTCGCTCTGGGCGGCTGTTACTCCGAACACTCCGGCGTCATCAACCTCGGTCTGGAAGGCATCATGGTCATCGGCGCTCTCGGCGGCGCGCTCATGATGCGCTATCTGCCCTCGACGCTGTCTCCCGTACTCATGGTCATCCTCGTCATCCTCGGCGCAGTGCTCTTCGGCGTGGGTTATTCCTCGCTGCTGGCGTTCGCGTGTATCAACCTCAAGGCTGACCAGACGATCGTCGGAACCGCGCTGAATATGCTCGGAACCGCCGCCGCGACGGTCATCGTCAAGGCGATCAACACAGCGGCGAACCCCGACGACGTTTCCTCTACCATCTCCTACGTTCAGCCTAAGCGCGCGTTCATCATCAACATCAACGGCTTTGAGTTCAACTGGTTCATGCTGATCGCGGTCGTCGTGCTCGTGATCGCCTACGTCGTGCTGTATAAGACCAAGTTCGGTCTGAGAATGATGGCGTGCGGCGAGCATCCCCAGGCGGCGAACTCCGTCGGTATCAGCGTCTACAAGATGCGCTGGGCGGGCGTGCTGATCTCCGGCGCGTTCGGCGGTCTCGGCGGTATCTGCTACATCCTCGCGGGCGTTTCCGAGTGGAAATTCGAGAACGGCGTCGCGGGCTTCGGCTTCCTCGCGCTTGCCGTTATGATCTTCGGTCAGTGGAAGCCCCTGCGTATCGCGCTGGCGGCGCTTCTGTTCGGCTTCTTCCGCGCACTGTCCAATGTTTACGTCGGCTTTGACTTCCTCTTAGCGCTCAACATCCCGTCCGCCGTTTACAATATGATGCCGTACATCATTTCTCTGCTGGTTCTGGCGTTCACCTCCAAGAAGTCCAGAGCGCCCAAGGCGGAGGGTATCCCGTACGATAAATCCATGCGATAATCGGAGCGAATCATGAACGATGTACTGGTAATAGGGATCGCGGGCGGTACAGGGAGCGGAAAATCCACCCTGACCCATTTCATCAAGGAAAAATTCGGCGACGACGTGACCGTGATCCTGCATGACGACTACTACAAGTCTTTTGAGGAGATCCCCTTTGAGGAGCGCGTCAAGCTCAACTACGACGAGCCGCAGGCGTATGACACCGACCAGATGGCGCGTGATCTCGCGGCGCTGAAGGCGGGGGAGACGGTCGAGATCCCGATCTATGACTACGCGGGCTATATCCGCACGAGAGAGCCCCGACTCGTCAAGCCGACGAAGGTCGTGATCGCGGAAGGGCTCTTGGTGCTGAGCGTGCCGAAGCTGTGCGACGTGTTCGACGTCAGCGTGTTCGTGGACGCGGACGCGGACGTGCGGCTGATCAGGCGCATCCGCAGAGATACCGCGGAGCGCGGGCGTACCTTCGACAGCGTTGTCGATCAGTACTTCACGACCGTCAAGCCGATGCACGAGAAGTACGTCGAGCCGTCGAAGAAGAACGCCGATCTGGTGGTGCTCCACGGCGGCGAGAACCGCGTCGCGCTCGATCTTTTGTATCACAAAATCAAAAACCATATCGAAGGTGCCGTGAATGGCTAAGCTATATTTCAAATACGGCGCGATGGGCAGCTCCAAGTCCGCAAACGCGCTGATCACCAAATTCAATTATGAGGAACGCGGCATGCGCGTCTGGCTGATCAAGCCCTCGGTCGACGACCGCGACGGCGTGGATCATATCCGCTCCCGCATCGGGCTGGACGAGATCGCCGACGTGATCCGTCCCGAGGACGATATTCGCGAGCGGATGCGGGAGAAGGGCGAGATCGACGTCATCATCTCCGACGAATGTCAGTTCTTCACCCCCGGACAGATCGACCAGCTCCGCGATATCGTGAACGACTGCAATATCCCGGTGCTGTGCTTTGGGCTGCGGACGGATTTCCTGACGCATCTGTTCCCGGGGAGCCGACGGCTCTTTGAGGTCGCGGACTCCATCACCGAGATCAAGACCATCTGCGAATGCGGCTCCAAGGCGATCGTCAACGCGCGTATCGACAGGGACGGCAGGATCATCACCGAGGGCGATCAGGTGCTCTTAGGCGGCAACGACCGCTATCTCGCGATGTGCCACCGCTGTTGGTCGCAGAAGGTGAAAGCACAGAAACAATAAGTTCACATAACAAAAGCAGGGCGCTCAGATCGAGCGCCCTGTCAGCTTATGCGTTGTATTTTATTGTGAGACGCGCTTCTCTCGCGCGAGCTTGAGGTTTGCGCGGACGATGATCGCGCCGACGATGTAGGCGACGGAGAGCAGGAAGGTGACGATCGCGTCCGTTGCTAAGAGGGGATCGGTCTCGCTGGTGATCGAGCCTGTCAGGATCACAGGCACGACGGAGAACACAAAGACGACGATTCCGCAGACGAAGGACGCCTTGATCAGCTTTCTGGTCGGGTCCTTCCAGACCTTGTAACCGATCACGCCGATGACCACCTGTACCGCGGAGACGACGAAGATAACGACGGCGAGGACGTTGATGATGATCAGGTCAAAGACGTTGCCCGCGTCCGCGTACATCCTGATCACCTCGAGGAGACTGACGCTCGCCTGCAGGATCATGACAAAGCCCGCGACCAGCATGAGTCTTCTGCCGATACGGAAGGCGCGTCCCTTTTTGACGTCCTTATACGCCTTGCGGGTGTAGTTCTCGACCGCAAAGCGCGTGAGGATGAAGGCGGGAACGGCGACATAGAGGAAGATCCGCAGGACGGCGAAGTTGTTGCTGTCGTCGAGCAAGCCCTGTACGACAGGGGAGTTGAGCGGCTTGAACATCTCCTGGAACATTTGCGAGTCGAAAATCGTCTGACCTGCGGCGGCGTCGAAGGAGACGAAGGAAGAGCCCATCGCCTGACCGCCGATGTAGGAGGTCGGCAGCATAAAGCCGAGGAAGATCGCGACGAAGATGATCGCGGTGAGCGCCTTACTGCGGTACTTGTTGAAGGGGATGCACATGGAGAAGGCGACGACGATGCCCGCGATCGAGGTCAGAATGGTCATCATCGGGCGAACGTTCGCGTCCGCGATGAACGGGACAAGACCGAAGTGCTTCGGGATCACATTGAGCATGATCGGCAGCAGTACCGCGACGGACGCCAGCGCGCCGGCGGCGATCGCTTGTGATAGGATGTTCTTGAGGAAGGAGCCTCTGACGGGCGTTCTCCTCGGTTCGAGCGAGAGCAGGAAGCCGCCTGTGCCGATGACAGCCGCCTCCAGCATATACATGTTCTCGACCGTGTACCACATCTGCGCCTTCGCCATCGGGATCAGCGCGAAGGCGAGGATGAATACGATGGTGGACTTCATCAGGTAGAGGACGGAGGTCTTTTGGATATTGCCGACAACGCGTCTGCCCTCGCCGACGACGTCTTTGAGGTGGCTGAAATCGTTGTCGAGCAGGATCACGTCGGAGCAGGACTTCGCGGCGTCGGTGGCTTTCGCGAAGGTGATGGAGAAGTCGGAGCGGCGCAGGGCGAGGATGTCGTTCACGCCGTCGCCGGTCATCGCGACCTTGTGTCCCTTGCTCTGCAGAGCGGTGACGAGCGCCTCCTTCTGCTCGGGAGAGACGCGGGCAAAGACCGTGTACTCGTCCGCGATCTGCGGGATATCCTCCAGGGCGACGCCCTGCAGGGAGATGTACTTGTCGGCATTCTCGATGCCGCATTTCTGGGCGATCATGCTGACGGTCAGCGGGTTGTCGCCGGAAATGACCTTGACTGTCACGTTGTTGTCACGGAAGTATTTCAGGGTGTCGGCGGCGGTCTCGCGGATATGATCCTCGATCGCGATGAAGGCGATCAGCTCGCCGTCGAGGGTGAGCGCGATCACGCGGTTGCCGAGCTTCGCGCGTTCGGTAACGTAGGAGAAGCGCGCGTCTGCGGCGTCGAGCAGGTAATCCGGCGCGCCCATCAGGAGCTTTCTGCCGTCGGAGTAGACGAGACCGGAGTATTTGTTGGCGCTCGAGAAGGGGATGATCTCCTTGATATCGGCGTTCTTATCCTCGCCGAAGTATTGGAACACCGCCTCGGAGGTGGCGTTGCGATCCTCGAACGCGCCCATCAGCGCGCGGATATGCGCGTCCGTTTCCTCCTGCGGGATGAAGCTCTTGCACTCGCAGACGGTCATCGTGCCGTCGGTGAGGGTGCCGGTCTTGTCGAGACAGATGTAGTCGACGCGGGAGAGGTTCTCGAGGGAATAGAGCTGTTGGATCAGCGTCTGCTTCTTGGTCAATCCCGCGATGGAGACCATCAGCGCGACGGAGGTCGTCAGCACCAGACCGGTCGGGATCATGCCGATGCCGAACATGCCGTCGGTCAGCACGATCAGCGCCCAGGTGACAGGGTCGTTCAGCGCCAGCGTCCTGCCGCCCCAGACGGAGGCGTCGGAGCCGTGTGAGGCGACCTTGAAGATCAGGGTCGCGGTGACGACGACGGTCACGATGCAGATGCCGACGGTGAGGATCTTGATGATCTTCATGATGGAGCCCATCAGCTCGGATTTGTTGCCGGTGGTGCTCTTGACCTTTCGGGTCAGCTCCGCGGCGTAGGTGTCGTCGCCGATCTTCTCGGCGCGGCAGCGAGCGGAGCCGGTGATGATGGATGAGCCGGAGAGGATGCTGTCGCCGGCACGCTTTTTGATATGGTCGGCTTCACCGGTGAGCATGGATTCATCCACCTCGACCTCGCCCGTGAGAACGGTCAGGTCGGCGGTCGCCTGATCGCCGGCGGTGATCATGACGATATCGTCGAGCACGATCTCCTCGGCGTCTACCTCGACCGCTTCACCGCCGCGGATGACGCGGTTCTTCTTGCCGGTGACGATCTTGAGCTTCTTGATGACGGACAGGCTCTTGATCTCCTGGAACGAGCCCATCGCCACGTTCATCAGCGCCGGGATCAGGAACACGAACTTTGAGAAGCCGTAGTGCTGCTCCACGACGTCGGCGTGCCCGGTCGCGTTGAGGAAGATGATCGAGAGGATGAAAACGCCTGCGATGATCATCAGAACGGTGTTGAAGAAGGTGAAGAGGTTGCCCGCGATGATCTTGAGCGTGCTCTTTTCATTCGGGTCGGTCGCGATATTGACGTAGCCCTTCTGCTTTCTTTCCTCGACCGCCTGCGCTGAGAGCCCGCTCTCTGCGGATGCTTCGATCCGCTCGATCGGCGGTCGCTGGATTAGCTTTTTACTCATTGATATCCCCCTTATGGCGAAATACACTTTTAATTGTAGCACTTTTTGCACGGTTCTTCAAGTGGATAATAAAAGAAAATGCCCGCTCCGATAAGGAACGGGCATTACAGCTTTGGAGTTTAATATACGCCGAGCGAGCCGAGCAGGAGGATGAACAGCATGACCGGCGCGACGAATTTGATCATGACGGTGTAGAGGTGCCGTCTGCCGAAGCGCTCGCCGTTCTTGGTGGCTTCCTCAATGATGGTTTTGGGCTTGACGATCCAGCCGATCAGGATACAGGTGCCGATCGCCAGCACCGGCATGAGCACATTATTGGATACATAGTCCATGATGTCGAGGATCTGTGCGTTCTTGCCGGGAGGGGTGTTCGGGAGCACAGCCTCGAAGTAAAACAGGTTGTAGCCGAGACAGACGACGGTGCTCATCACGAGCGCGATCACGCCCTCGACGACGGTCGCCTTGTGGCGGCTCATGCCCTTGTCGATCATGCCCGAGCAGATCGCCTCCATGATGGAGATACAGCTCGTCAGCGCCGCGAACAGCACCATCAGGAAGAATACCGCGCCGAAGATATTACCCGCAACGCCCATCTGAGCGAAGATCTTGGGCATCGCGACGAACATCAGTCCGGGACCTGCGTCCATGCCCTCCGGTCCGAGGAACACATAGACGGCGGGGATGATCATGACGCCCGCGAGGAAGGCGACGACCGTGTCGAAGATCTCGATCTGGTTGACGGAGCGGATCAAGTTGTCCTTATCCTTGAAGTAGGAGCCGTAGGTGACCATAATGCCCATCGCTACGCTGATGCTGTAGAAGAGCTGACCCATCGCGTCCATGATCGTCATGAGCACGTCGCGCACGCCGACGCCCTCAAAGTTCGGGATGACGTATATGGCGAGACCCTGCAGTCCTGTCCTGCCGCCCTCCTTGCCCTCGCTGAGGGTGAGGGAGTAGACCGCGATACCGATGATCAGGACAAAGAGGATCGGCATGAGCACCTTGGAGAGGGCTTCGATGCCTTTGTTGACGCCGCGGAAAATGACCACCGCGGTCATGAGCAGGAACACGAGATTATAGACGATCGGCTCCGCGTAGCCGGTGATGAACTTCGTGAAGAAGCCGTCGCCTGCCGCGGCGCCGCCCTGACCGGTGATGAACACCAGCGCGTATTTCAGCACCCAGCCGCCGATGACGCAGTAGTAGGGCATGATGATGAAGGGGACAACGCTCGCGAGTCCGCCCAGCCAGCCCCAGCCTTTCTTCATCCTGCCGTAAGCCGTCAGACAGCTCTGCCTGGTTTTGCGTCCGATGGAGACCTCCGTCATCAAAAGGGTGAAGCCGAAGGTCAGCGCCAAAATGATGTAGATAACGAGGAAAAGTCCGCCGCCGTCCTTAGCCGCAAGATAGGGGAATCTCCAGATATTTCCCAGACCGACCGCGCTGCCCGCCGCCGCGAGCACAAAGCCCAGTGAGCCTGAGAAGGAACTTCTTTTTTCCATTCTTCCACTCCTCATGTGTTTTTCGCAGATAAACTATATTTTACCATATCCGAGTGATTCTGACAATACTGTTTTTGTGCGAATATTCTTGCATTTCGCGGGTGAATAACACCGTTGAGGCGCAAATCAGTTGTCTTAGACTAACTGCGAAAATTCAACCATCACTTCAACCAACGGAACGACCTTCGTTTTCCCGATGGCTGTGCGGTTTTTCTCGCCAAAGAGGAAAACACCAACCGGCACTTTAACCAACGATCAACCAAGTATCAACCAAGTATCAACCACATAATAAGAAAGATAAGAAAGAAAAGAAGGATAAGAACTGTAGGATGACCGTCGGTCATCCGCAGAACGCAACAGAAAAAACCGCCATAAAAACGGACTTTCTTTTATGCGGGTTTCACAAAATCATGCGGTTGCTCTTTTCATGCCGCACAATATGTGCTACAATAGAAGTAGAAGATCCATCAAAAGGAGCGTTGCATGAGAAAGCGTTTTATCCTTCTGAATATTTTTATCGTCCTGTCAGCGATCCTCGCCGCGGTGCTGATCTTCGTCAACGCGCGCCAGTACACGCTGACGGAGACCTTCGATGCGCCTGAGGGCACCTCCTATACGGCTGAGGACGCCGTGATCAGGATCATGGACGGGAAGCTCACCGTCGAGGACTTAAAGCTCGAGGACGGCAAGCTGAGCTATGTCGTCAAAGCCGTGGAGGGTGCGAGCGGAGACGACAGCGTACAGGTCATTTTCGGCGACCCCGATGACTACCTGCATTCCGTGTCCTTTTACAACAACTATCATATCGGCTGGTTCGGGACGGTCTTCCACTATTTCAACTATTTCGACTTTGACGGCTTCGGCGTGATCCTGACGATCGTGCTGATCGACATGCTCGCCGCGTTCGGCGTGACGCTCTGGTCGTTCTGCGAGAAATGGAAGCGAGGAGAATTCTCCCACGCGATGTCGGCTTACGGCGGTATCGCGATCTTCCTGTTCTCCATGGTGATCAACTGCTTTGTGCTCGGCTCCTCCTTCGGACTGAGCGTCGGCTTCGTGATGTGGGATTTCGCCGATTCGGGCAAGGAGTTCCTCTGGCTCCTCCTGCCGGTCGCGCTGGTGTTCGCGGTGTCCGTCACCGTGAGCAATATCTCCCTGATGCGGCACGAGGGCTTTCGACCCGTCAACGCGCTGGGTATCATCATCAGCGTTTTGATGATCGGCGGCAGGCTGGTGCTCCTGCTCCTGTTCGGCTATATCTCAGGCTCCGAGACCTTTGTCAGGATGATGATTCTGCTGGAGAATACGCTTTGCACCGTGATCGCTTACATGGAGTCCATGCTCTTTTCGACCATCATCTGTGCGCTGCTGGCGAGCAAATACAAGGCGTCCTACGACAAGGACTACCTCGTGATCTTAGGCTGTGCGCTGATGCGCGACGGTACGCCGACCCCGCTTTTACGGATGCGTGCCGACGCGGCGCTGCGGTTCGAGCGCGAGCAGTATGAGAAGACCGGCAAGCACGCCGTGTTCGTCCCCTCCGGCGGTCAGGGCAGCGACGAGATCATCTCCGAGGGCGAGTCCGTCAGCCGCTATCTCATGGAGCAGGGCGTCCCCGAGGAGCAGATCGCGCCGGAGACCAAGTCCGTCAACACGCGCGAGAATCTCCTCTTCTCCAAAAAGGTGATCGAGGAGCACGCGCAGGGCAAGGACTTCAAGACCGCCTTCGCGACCACCAACTACCACGTTTTCCGCAGTTATATCTTCGCGGAGAAGGCGGGGCTGAAGGTGGAGGGCATCTCCGCGAAAACCAAGTGGTATTTCTTCCCGAACGCCTTCCTCAGGGAGTTCATCGGACTGCTGGCGAGCGAGTGGAAGAACCACCTCGTCTTCCTCTTGCTGGTGCTGGCGTTCTTCGCGGCTGTGAACCTGGTCGCGCCGATGTAATGCACAGTATAATAATCAAGCTGTACCGGATGCTCTCCGATACAGCTTTTCTTTCTCTTATTCCTCTTTCATATCGTCCAGCGCGAACTGCTCGGCGCATTTCTCCGCACCGGAGTACTCGAAGTATCTCAGCTCGATCTTGTGCTTTCGAACGACGTCGATGATCTTGTAGAAGTCGGAGTGGGAGAGGGCGTTCGTCTGGATCCACACGACCTCCGCGTTCATGATCAGGCCGGTGTTCGGCTGGGCGGACGGCTCGATGAAGCGCACGTTCGGCAACAGCGGACGGATCGCCTTGAGCCATGAGAGGTGACCGCCGAAGACGACGGCGCGCCTTCTCGCTGTGTAGGGGAAGTCGACCGTCGCAGTGTATTCCTCGTCCGATTTCTCCGTCTTGCGGATCATCGTTTTGAGCTCGCTGAGCTCCGCGGCAGTCTGATCGAGCCTTTCCTCAGCGGCTCTGAGCGCTTCCTCTCGATCCCTGAGACGGTGCTCGAGCCGGTTGACCAGCGCCTTGAGGCTCTTGTTCTCGCGTTTGAGACGGCTCAGGTCGTCGGCGCTCTCCTGCTCCGCGCTTTCCTCCTCGTCCACAAAGACAAAGTTCTCGTCACGCTCCGCGAGCGCGCAGGCGAGAGTGAGATACTCGCAGAGGATGCCGCTCTCCCTTTCCGTGAGCATGCCGTCGCGGAGCAGCTTGCCAAAGTGCGCGGGATTCAGCGAGCCGCGCGGCGGTACAAGACCGCTGAGCAAGCAGGTCAGCTGAGAGAAGGTGATCGGCTCGCGGCTCACCGCGAAGGGCGAGGTCACGATGCGGCGGTTGAGCACGCTGTCGGGCGCCGGGATCAGGTACTCCGAAGCGAGGGAGACGGCGTTCGTATAAAAACCCGGCGTGACGGCGGGCTGATCTTCTTCATCACCGATGAGCGCCCGCGCCCACGGCAGGGTTGTGCAGGCGTCCGAGAGTACGAGAAGCGGCGCGTTGTACAGACAGAGGACGTCGTCCCTTCGGTCGAGCAGCATCAGGAACGCAAAGCACATCCCGAACGGATCGCCGTGCTCGGGTATGAAGAAGCGGATGAGCTTTTCCTTCCCGAGCATCTCCGTCTCATCCCGATAGACCGCTTTGCTGTAGGCGGGGATGCTGAGCAGGAAGGCATTCATTTCATTGATCTCGCTCTCGATGCGGCGGGTCGCCTTGTCCTCCTCCGCGCGCATGCTCACGGCGGCGGTGAAGGTGGTCTCGAACTCCGCTGACAGCCCCGCTTCCAGGTCGGCGATCTCCTTTTCAAGCAGTTCGATCTTTACCCCGATATGGGCGTTGATCCGCTCCCGATAACGGGAGAGAGCGGTCAGGATCTCTTTGACGACCTCGCGGACACAGTCCTTGAAGCGGCTGACGGCTCGCTCGATCCCGGCTTCATCCAGAAGGCTGATCACCTTCTCGAACCGCTCGCGCTCCGTGCACGGCATGTGCGTGCGGGTATCCGCGTCGCTGAGCCACGCTTTTGTCTTATCGAAGCCGTCCGTGCCGCTGTTGCGGAAGCGGATGACGTGCGCCATCCCGCGGATCAGGTCGTAGGTGTGTACGGTGTCGGTGATATCCGGAACGTCCGCCTGATCGAGCTCCTCGCGCGTCGCGGGGAGATAGGGGAGCGCTTCATCGAGCTTGCCGCTGTTCCTGAGCAGGTCGAGGATGTAGATCGCGGCGGCGGTCTCCATGTGGAAGCGCTTCTCGAGCTCATTGAAGCCCGGACCGTCGGCGGGAGCGCACAGCTTTATGAATTCGTCGGTGACAGAGATCAGCGGGTTCGACTGACGGAAGCTCTCGTCATATTCCCTGCAAAGCCGCCTGACGCCCTCTTGTCGGTATGCGAGAACGGAGGGCGAGCAGTCGGGCGCGTTCCTTCCGCGCTCATGCAGGAGCTTCATCCGCGCACCAAATACCTCGTCGATGCGGGCGGTCAGCCGTTTCTCTGCGTCAGGCGCGTTATGATCGAAGGGTTGAACGGTCATCTGCTGACGGAGATCGTCGATCTCACGGCGCAGTTCGTTGATTTTCTCTTGGGTATTTATCATAAAAGATCATCCTATACAGGTCAGGGCAATACCGCGCGGGTACTGCCCCTTAATACTGTTTATACGGTGAACACAAAGAACTCGTAGGGCGCGTAGTCGCGGGATGCGAAGTCCTCTGCGGTCATTTCGGTCTGATTGGCGTCGAGCTTCTCGCCGTCCCAATGGATGACGCAGGTCGCCTTGTCAAAGCCGAGACTCGCGCTGACGCCCTCCTGCTTGTCTTTGTAGAGGTTCGCGATGTAGACGACCTTGCTTTCGCCGTCCGTTCTGGAGAAGGCAAAGATCTTGGAGTTGCCGGTCTCTAAGATCTCGAGATCGCGGTTGGTGGAGCGGAGCGCCGGATTACCTGTTTTCAGTGCGGAGAGCGCCTTGATCAGCGGGGCGTATTTCGGATTCTCGTCCCATTTCACGGTATCCTTCTCAAAGAATTCGATCTCGTGGTCATAGGCTTCCTCGTTGCCGGTGTAGAGCAGCGGCATGCCCGGAGTGAGGAAGGAGAGCGCGAGGAGCGTCGGATAGCCCTCGCCGTAGTGACCCACGACCGTGCCCTCATAGGCGTTCTTGTCGTGGTTGTCGAGGTAGTTCATCGGGAAGCTGCCCTCGAGATAATTGTCCGCGACCGCCATGCCCTCCTGGATGGTATTGATCGCGACGCCGCCGCGCGTCATGACAGCCTGACCGTAGAGCTTGTCGTTGTAACAGCTGTCGAAGGCGTATTCCGTCAGGCTCTTTGCGGCGGAGGTCTCGGCGAGCATCATGATCTCACTGTTGACGGATTTGAGCTGATAGACGGCGGCGTTCCAGAAGCTCGCGGGCACACCGATCGCGTGGTCACAGCGGAAGCCGTCGACGCCGATGTCCTCGATCCAGAACTGCATACAACGGATCATCTCGGCGCGCATCTCCTGATTCTCATAGTCGAGCTGGGCGGTATCCGTCCAGTCGTAGGGGGATTCGATCTTGCCGCTCTCGTCGTGGACGTACCAGTCCTCATGCTCCTTGATCCAAGCGTTGTCCCAGCCGGTATGGTTGGCGACCCAGTCGATGATGACCTTGAAGCCCATCTCATGCGCCTTATTCAGCAGGTGCTTGAAGTCGTCCATCGTGCCGAACTCGGGATTGACCTCGCGGTAGTCGCTGACGGCGTAGAAGGAGCCGAGCGTGCCCTTGCGGTTGGTCTCGCTGATCGGGTGGATCGGCATGAGCCAGAGCGTGTTCACGCCCATGTCCTTGAGACGGTCGAGGTGGTTCTCGAATGCCGCGAAGGTGCCTTCCTCGGTGAACTGGCGGACGTTGACCTCATAGAGGACGCAGGTCTCGAGCCACGAGGCGGTAGTCTTTTTGAGGATGGGATCGTCGCCCTTGATGTCGGTGAGTAGCTCCGCGGGTGTTTTCGCTTCCGTTGCGACGGTCGTCTCAGCGGTCGTCTCGGCGGGCTTATTGTTCGCGCAAGCCGCGAGGGAGACGAGCATGCAGAGAGAAAGCAGAAGTGCAAGTAATTTTTTCATGTTGTTGCTCCTTTATTTAAAATAGTCATTGCGAAGTCCCTTTAGGGGGCTGTGGCAATCTCAACCGATCGTTATAGATGTGATTTTGCGGCGTCCTGCATCGCCTGTGCCGTCGCGCCGACAAGCGTCGCCGCCGCGAGGGTCGGGTCGGTCAGCGCGCGCGCCATCTCGACGCTTTGCAGGAGGTTTTTGTCATACCGCATGAGCCTGATCTCGTCGATGCCGATGGAGGAGATCGCAAAGCCCCTCTCCGCGATCCATTTCTCGTCGATGATCGCGGTCGCCTGATCGGTCATCTCAAAGGCGGAAGATCCGAGATCGTAGGCGGTCGTGCCCTTCTGACAGAATTTCGAAAGCGTTTGGCGCAGTACTATCTCGAGCTCCGCGGTGAGGGTCGGCAGGACGGTTTTGATCTCTACTGCGCCGGTCGAATTGCCGCAGACCCTCGCGTAAAAGACGGCAGGGTCGGCGATGCGGAAGGAGAACATGCCGCCGACGGTGAGCGTCGCGTCAAGCTCCATATCCCGGTTGGTATCTCTCAGCCTGAGCGGAATTCGCACCGAGAAGGGGTTCGCGAAGTGCTCGCGCGTGTCGATGTACATGATGACCTGATAGACCGCCGCGATACCGCCGTAGCCGAAGCGGTCGAAGCTCTGCCTGAGCACGCCCTTCAGCCCGCCTTTGTGGAAGATGCTCGGACTGCGGTCGGTATGGTAGACATTCTCGCCGGGCTGATCGAACACGCCCGTGACCTTGCCCTTGTCGATCGCGAGGGCGCATTGTCCGGGGTGGACGATGACGGTCGAGCCGTCGCTGATGACGTTTTCCTCACCCTTTGTGTTGGACGAGCGTTCGCCGGTCTTTTTCTCGGCGCGAACGGAGAGATAGCCCTCGGGGATGCTGTTGCAGGTGTAAACCTCGAGCCACTGATCCGCCATCACGCCGCCGACGGAGCCCGTCGCCGCTTTGATGATTCCCATAGCGTTTCCTCCTATAAGAACAGTCATTGCGAGGGGCTTCAGCCCCGTGGCAATCTCACTAATTACTTCAAGTGTGCGATGTTGGAGAGCACCTGACCGTTTTTGACCTCGATCACGCCGAAGCTCTTGCCGTAGCTCGCAGAGCCGGGGTTGAAGAGACGGATACCGTCGACCAGTTCGTCGTGGGCGATATGCGTATGCCCGAAGAGCGCGACGTCCGCACCTATTTCTCTCGCGGCTTCATAGAGGTTCAGCAAGCCCCATTTCACGTTGTAGGCGTGACCGTGACAGGCGAAGAACCTCACGCCCTCTACGGTGAATTCCTCGGACATCGGGAGCATGGAGCCGAAGTCGCAGTTGCCCTTGACCATGATATATTGCTTGTCGGGGAAGAGCAGCTTGATTTCCTCCATCTCTCCCTGACTGTCGCCGCAATGCACCACGATATCGGCGTTGCGGTTGAGCTCCATGATGCGCTTGAGCGGGTAGAGAGAGCCGTGTGAATCGGAAACAACGATTATTTTCATATTTTCCTCCCTTTTGCATAGTATAAAACATGAGGTGAGATTATGGCTGATAAAGAACAGATCAACAGGCTGATACAACAGCTCAGCGAGCGGATGAACACGCCCGCACAGGATATCGAGAACGCGGTGAACAGCTCGTCCTACGGCAAGCTCCTGTCGAAGCTCCCGCCCGATAAGGCGCAGCAGATGGGGGAGATCCTCGCCGATGAAGAAAAGGCGAAGGAATTTCTCAGCACCCCGCAGGCGAAGGCGATCATCAAGAGGATCATGGGCTGATGGACGATCTTTCCGCAAAGCTCAGTTCGATCCTCAGCGATCCGCAGGCGATGCAGGAGATCTCGGCTCTGGCTTCTCAGCTCGGCGTTGACGCGCCGGGCGTACATAAGGAGCCCGAACCGCCCTCAAAGCCCGCCGACGATACCGCCGCACAGCTGATGGGGCTGGCGCCTCTGCTCAGCTCCTTCAAGCAGGAGGACGACGACACGGTGCGGCTTCTCGAAGCGATGCGCCCCTTCCTCAGCGAGGAGCGGCAGCAGAAGCTCGACCGCGCCAAAAGGCTGATCAAGATCATGAAGCTCATGCCGCTGATAAAAGACCTGCCGCTGTTTGATTTGTAGGTGATACAATGCCATCCAATTCACTTGAACAGGAAGCGATGGAGCGCGTGCGGCGCATGTACGCTTCCTTTGATCGACCTCCCGAGAGGGGAGAACGTCCGCCTGAACGCCCGCCTGAGCCTGCCCCCTTGAAGGAGGAAAAGCCCTCGCCGCCCGAAAAAACCGAGAAGCCGCGTCATTCGCCTGAGAAGCCGAAGAACGGCTTGCTCGACCTGTTGATGAAGGATAAGGATCAGAGCCTGATCATGCTCCTGCTGGTGATCCTGATGATGGACGGCGCGGATATGAACCTGCTTCTGGCTCTCGTGTATCTGCTGATCTGATTTTTCTTGCATTCTTCATGCGAATTCAGTATAATACTTTATTATATAAGAAATCCTGCGGGATTTCAATGGATTTATGGAGAATTGCTATGGATTTTACAATAACGGAACAGCAGCCCACACGCGCGCTACTGGTTGAAGCGGATACAGGAGACTATGACGCGGAGGCGTCGCTCGCGGAGCTGTTTGAGCTGACCGAGAGCGCCGGCGCGATCCCGGTCGCCTCTATCTCTCAGAAGCTCGCGCGTCTCGACCCCGCGACCTGCGTCGGCTCGGGCAAGCTCGAGGAGATCCGGGAGTACTGTGAGAACGAGGAGATCGACCTGATCATCTTCGACCTCGAGCTGACCCCGGTGCAGATCCGCAATATCGAAGCGGCGACCGACGTGCGCGTCATCGACCGTACCATGCTGATACTGGATATCTTCGCTCTGCGCGCGCGTTCAAGAGAAGGTAAACTGCAGGTCGAGCTGGCACAGCTCAAGTACCTCATGCCGCGACTGACCGGCAAGGGCGTGGAGATGTCGCGTCTGGGAGGCGGTATCGGCACGAGAGGCCCCGGTGAAACGAAGCTCGAGACCGATCGCCGACACATCAAGCGCAGGATGGAGACCCTCAAAGCACAGTTGAAGGACGTGGAGGAGCACCGCAAACAGCTCAGAGACAGGCGCGACAAGGACGGCGTGATCACCGTTGCGATCGTCGGCTACACGAACGCGGGCAAATCCACTCTGATGAACACCCTCACCGACGCGGGCGTGCTGAGTGAAGACAAGCTCTTCGCGACGCTCGACCCGACCTCCCGCGCCTTAAAGCTCCCGAACGGCGTGTCCGTCATGCTGATCGACACCGTCGGGCTCGTTCGTCGACTGCCGCACCATCTGGTGGAAGCGTTCAAGTCCACCTTAGAGGAAGCCGCTCAGGCGGATATCATCCTCAACGTGTGCGACGCGAGCAGTGAGGAAAGCCGCCTGCACCTCGACGTCACGAGGGAGCTTCTCGCTTCTCTCTCGAGCCTTGACAAGCCCATCATCCCCGTGCTCAACAAATGCGATCTGATCACCGATCATATGACCGGAATCTCCGGCGCGGTGCATATCAGCGCAAAGTATGCGACCGGGATCGACGAGCTCCTGCATGCGATCGAGGAGAATTTGCCCAAGAAGGTACAGCGCGTGCGCCTGCTGTTGCCGTTCGACAAGGTCGGGATCGCCGCGAGACTGCGCGAGACCGCCGTCCTGCACAGCGAGGAATACACCGCCGAGGGACTCTTGATCGAGGTGACGGTAGACGAGCTGCAGTACGCGAGAGTAAGGGAATATCTCGCGGACTGAGTCGAAAAGTTGACAAAATTGTCACTTTTTAATCTGCAAAAAAACCTTGTGATTTCTTTTTGGGTGTGATACTATAATTCCGGGAAAGATTATCTGCGATCCGCACACGGCGGGTCTGCTATGAAAGGAAGAGATCAAATGCTGCAAAAACCCAAGAAGCTGTCCGCTCTGCTGATGGCTGTTGTGATGATCCTCACCGCGTTCGGCATCCCTGCCGTCAGCGCGGCTGATACAAATGATCCTGCGCCTGTCGCCGCGAGCGACATGGAGCTTGCTCCCGAGGCGGTCGACCCGACCGAGCCCGCTCCCGCGCCCACTGAGGCGCCCGCGCCTACCGAAGCTCCTGCGCCCACGGAGGAGCCCGCTCCTGTGATCGGCAAGGTCAAGAACGTCTCAAAGATCTCCTTTGAGAACAACCTGATCACCCTGAGCTGGGATCCCGTTGAGGGCGCGACCGGCTATAAGATCTATCAGTGCAACATGGATGAGACCACGACCTACAGCTATGTTGGCGCTGTGAAGAACCCGACCTACACCGCGAAGAACCTCAAGCACACCACCGCCTACTACTTCAAGGTCCTCGCCTATGTGAACAAGAACGGCAAGACCTACGACGGTCCCGAGACCATCAAGAGGACTGCCACCCAGCCCGGCCCGCTGACCGGTCTCGCTAAGTGGCGTTCCTCCACCGTACTGCGTATGGACTGGAACCGCAACGCCAAGGCGACCGGTTATATTGTCTACCGCAAGAGCGCCGAGTCCGGCAACAAGGAAGTCCTCTACAAGAAGATCTACGGCAACAAGACCACCTACTTTGAGGACACCGCCGTCAAGGCAGGCCGTACCTATACCTACCGTATCAAGAGCTTCCGCGAGCTGTACAACACCTCCTACAGCGGCAAGTCCGGCACCGAGACCTTTATGGCAGGTCTGTGCGCCCCCGATTATTCCATCGTCTCACGCTGCAAGCGCGTCAACCTGACCTGGAAGGCGAATCGCTATGCGACCCATTACGAGGTCTATTATTCCACCAGCCCCGACAACTCCAAGTTCGTCAAGCTGTTTACGACTCCGAGACTCTACTACAATACTACCCAGCTTCCTGTCGGCAAGACCTATTACTTCCGCGTCCGTCCGATCTACCAGAAGGGCAGCACCCTGATCACCGGCACGAGCAACAAAAAGAGCGCGAAGATCCTTGATTCCGCTTACGGCCAAAAGACCGGCAATACTTATGTTGAGATCAGCATTTCTCAGCAGCATATGTGGGCCTATAAGAACGGCACCAGGATCGCGACCACCGACGTCGTGACCGGAAACTACGGCTCTAACGATACGCCCAAGGGCTTCTTCAACATTTTCAGCAAGGCGAGAGAGACCGACCTCATCGGCGCGGACTATGTCTCCCACGTCAGCTACTGGATGGCGTTCTACGGCGGCTGCGGTATCCATGACGCGAGCTGGCGCTCCTCCTACGGCGGCAGTATCTACAAGGGCAACGGCTCCCACGGCTGTGTCAACACTCCGTATTCTCAGGTCAAGAAGATCTATGAGAACATCCCGTACGGTTCGCCCGTTATCATCTATTAATATGAATCACACAGAGGGTTGTCGAAAGACAGCCCTTTTTTTCTTTGGTTGCTAGTCGCTAGTTGCTAGTCGCTGGTTGATGGTTGATGGTTGATGGTTGTTGGTTATATCTCAGTAACTAATAATTAGCAACTAGCAACCAGCAACCAGCGACCAGCAACTGGCAACCATTTGACTTTTACCCTGTAATATAGTAAAATGTAGCTGTATTCCATACTGAATCCATAGGAGGTGATCCGTATGAGCTTGCAGGTCGTTCTCGACGTCGCGTCCATCGCGCTGAGAGTGCTGATGCCCATTTACGCGCTGGTGATCGTGTACCAGTGCTTTGCTTCCGCGCGCCGTCACCGCCGACCGGAAAAGCCCCTCGTCACCCTTGAAATCATGGAGACGGGTCAGCAGATACCCGTCCTCTTCTGGGAGAATTCTATCGGACGGTCGAAAGGCTCGGATATCCGCGTTTCCGACCCTAGCGTCTCGCGCGATCACTGCGTCCTGCTCAGGCGCAAGGAGGGCTGGTTCGTCTCTGATATCGGCTCCAAGCACGGCACCTTTGTCAACGGCGCGAAAACGCAGGGCAGAGCGCCCGTGATGCTCGACGACGTCATCACCGTCGGCTCGACGAATTTCGTCCTCAAAAGGGGAGACGAGTATCAGGAGAAGCTCCGCCCCTCGTGGTTCTTCTCCAAAGCCTCGAACAAAGGCTCTTTAAAGCCCTATAAGCTGATGATCCTGATCACCTTTTTCCATCTTTTCATGGCGGTGGAGGCATGCTTCTCCAATGAGCTGCAGGACGCCGTGCCGATGATGGTGTTCGGCGCGATGGAGCTGATCATGTGGGCGTTCTTCTGTATCTCCTCCTACGCGCTCAACCGCGTGAACTTCGAGCTGGAGGCGCTCGCGTGCTTTCTCTCGGGACTGGGCATCATGATGATGGTGCGCCAGCAGGGAGGTCCCCACATGGCGATGGTGCAGACGATCGCCATGACCGCCGGCATGATCGTCTTTGCGATCCTCGTCAAATTCCTCGAGAATCCCGACCGCGCCGACCGCTGGCGGCTGTGGATCATGATCGGTTCGATCGCCCTCTTGGGCGTGAACCTGATCTTCGGCGTTGTGAAGAACGGCGCGAACAACTGGCTGAGCATCGGCGGCGTGAGCATGCAGCCCTCGGAGTTCGTCAAGATCGCGTTCATCTTCGCGGGCGCGGCGGCGCTCGACCGCCTGCAGACGATGAAGAACTTCATCCTCTTTACCGCATTTTCCGCGGCGTGCGTCCTGGCGCTGGTGATCATGGGTGACTTCGGCACGGCGCTGATCTTCTTCTGCACCTTCATCCTGACGGCGTGCATGCGCTCCGGTGATTTCAGAACCGCCGCGCTTCTGGTGATCCTGCCGATCGTCGGCGCGGTCTCCGCCGTGATTTTGGTGCTTGGTCTCTCCAAAAAGGTCGACCGCTTCGCCTATATCGCTTCGCGTTTCTCGGGATGGCGGCACGTCTGGGAGCATACGCAGGACAACGGCGGCTTCCAGCAGGTGCGCGTCATGACCTATATGGTCTCGGGCGGTCTTGTCGGCGTGGGCGTCGGCAACGGCTGTCTGAAATACGTCGGCGAATCGGAATCCGACCTTGTGTTCGGCATGATCGCCGAGGAGATGGGTCTGGTCGTCGCCTTCATCATCCCGGCGGCGATCATCGCGCTGGCGTTCTATGCGCGCGCCATCACGACCCGCTCCCGCTCGTCCTTCTACTCGATCTCCGCATGCTGTGCGGCGGGACTTCTCGTCATCCAGAGCATGCTTCATATTTTCGGCATCACGGATATCCTCCCGCTGACCGGCGTGACCCTGCCGTTCCTCTCCGCGGGCGGTTCCTCGATGATCTCGTGCTGGGGTCTGCTCGCCTTCATCAAAGCGGCAGATGAACGCACCTACGCCGCGAAACGGCGGCCCGTCGCGCCGAAGAACGCGCTCAGAGAACAGGGGGTGCGGCTGTGAAACGGATCATGACCCGCTCGCTGGCGATCTGGTTCGTCACGATCGCCTTCCTCGCCGGCATTATCCTGCTCGGCGTGCGCGTGATACTCTATCATAACCAATGGGTTCAGCAGCCCTTCAACGGACATATCGCCTCCGCAGGCGGTCTCGGCAAAGCCGGAAAGATCTATGACCGCGACGGCAACGTCCTCGCCTACAGCGAGAACGGCGAGCGCTATTACAGCGACGATCAGACTACCCGCGAGGCGCTCCTGCACGTCGTGGGCGACGAATCGCTGAATATCTCGACCGCCGTCCAGAGCATGTACAACAACAGCCTTTCGGGCTATAACTTCCTGATCGGCGTCGCTGTCCCGGATTCCCTGAGACCGAACGGCGACCTCAAGCTGACCGTCGACTCCGACTCATGTCGCGCGGCTTATACGGCGCTCGGCGGTCACAAGGGCGCGTGCGTCGTCTATAACTACAAGACCGGCGAGGTGCTGTGCGACGTCAGCACGCCGACCTATGACCCCGCGAACCGACCCGTGATCACGGAGGAGAATGAGAAGGAGTACGACGGCGTGTATCTCGACAACGTCGTTTCCTCGACCTTCACGCCGGGTTCGGTGTTCAAGATCGTCACCGCCGCGGCGGCGATCGAGAATATCCCCGATATCGACAGCCGCACCTTCACCTGCAACGGCGAGCTGGAGGGCTTCGGCGAGACCATCCGCTGTGCGGACGGCGAGGTGCACGGAGAGCAGAGCTTCTCTCAGGCGTTCGCGAATTCCTGTAACTGCGCCTTTGCCGAGATCGCGAATCTGATCGGTGAAGAAAAGCTCAAGGAGACCGCGGAAAAAATGGGCTTCAACAGCGACAGGTTCCGCATGAGCGATATCCCGATCGCGAAAAGCCACTATGACGCGACCGGTCAGGGCAGTAACGCGCTGGCATGGTCGGGTATCGGACAGCATGAGGATCTCGCGAATCCCCTGCACATGGCGATGATCTGCTCTGCTGTTGCGAACGGCGGCACGGCGACCTCGCCCTATCTGTTGCAGGACACCGGAAACCTGCTTGAGAAGCTCGGCATCCATACTAACAAGGCGGGCAACGTGGAGATGATGTCTCCTTCGACCGCTTCCAGATTGCAGACGCTCATGCGCGGCGCGGCGGAGAACTACGCCTACGGCTACGGCGTGAGCATCGCGGGCTTGAACTTCTGCGCCAAGACCGGCACCGCCGAGGTAGGGGAGGACAAAGCCCCGACCTCATGGTTCGTCGGCTACACAGAGGATGAAGCCCATCCCTACGCCTTCGCGGCAGTCGTCGTCGAGGGCGGCTACGGCGTAGAAGCCGCCACCCCCGTCATCGACGCGGCGATAAGCGCTTTGGCGTATTGAATGAGAAATTAGGAATGAGGAATTAGGAATTTTGGTTGCTCGCTCCGCTCAAACAATCATATATTAATCAAACAAAAACGCTTCATGTTCCAAAGCAGAACATGAAGCGTTATCTTTTAATTGCATGAATCATATAGGAATCAAATGCGAAGCATTTCCGATAATTCCTAATTCCTCATTCCTAATTCCTAATTACTTTTTAAAGCCGTCCTTGAGGCTCACGGAGCGGTTGAAGATCAGGCGCTCCTTCGTGCTGTCCTTGTCGAAGCAGAAGTAGCCGGTACGCATGAACTGGAAGTAGGAGGGGAAGGAGAAACTCTCCAAGCCCTTTTCCGCCTTACAGCCGTCGACGACCTTTAAGGAATCCGGGTTGACGAACTCCATGAAGTCTCTGCCGTCCGCCTCGGGATCGGGCACGGTGAAGAGGTTGTCGTAGAGGTTGCAGGTCGCGTCGATGGCGTTTTGAGCGTCGACCCAGTGGATCGTGCCGCGTACCTTTCTGCCGTCGGGGGTGTTGCCGCCGCGGGTCTCGGGATCGTACTCCGCGTAGACCTCGATCACATTGCCGTCCTCATCCTTCTTACAGCCGGTGCACTTGACGATGTACGCGCTCTTTAAACGAACCTCGTTGCCCGGGTACAGGCGCTGGTACTTCTTGATCGGCTCCTCCATGAAGTCGCCGCGCTCGATCCAGCACTCGCGGGAGAAGGTGACCTCTCTCACGCCGTCCGCTTCATTGTTCGGGTTGTTCTCGACGGTGAAGCTCTCAGACTGACCCTCGGGGTAGTTGGTGATGATGAGCTTGACCGGGTCGAGGACGACCATCACGCGCTGGGCGGTGAGGTTGAGATCCTCTCTGAGACAATGCTCAAGGAATTCATATTCCACGGTGGAGTTGACCTTGCTCACGCCGATGCGATCGCAGAAATTGCGGATGGACTTCGGCGTATAGCCGCGGCGTCTCAGACCGCAGAGGGTGGGCATGCGCGGGTCGTCCCAACCGCTGACGGTGCCGCTCTCGACGAGCGCGCGGAGCTTGCGCTTAGACATCACGGTATTGTTGATGCCCAGACGCGCGAACTCGATCTGGCGCGGGTGAGAGGGGAGGGTGACGTTATTGATGACCCACTCGTACAGCGGGCGGTGATCCTCAAATTCGAGCGAGCACAGGCTGTGGGTGATGCCCTCCATCGCGTCCTCGATCGGGTGGGCGAAGTCGTACATCGGGTAGATGCACCACTTGTCGCCGGTGCGGTGATGGTGCAGGCGGTTCATGCGGTAGATGACCGGGTCGCGCATGTTGAAGTTGCCGGAAGCAAGGTCGATCTTCGCGCGCAGAGTCATTTTTCCGTCCTCGATTTCGCCGTTCTTCATCTTCTCAAAGAGCATAAGGCTCTCTTCGATCGGGCGGTCGCGGTAGGGAGACTTCGCGGGAGTAGAGAGATCGCCGCGGTACTCGCGCATCTGCTCGGGCGTCAACTCACAGATGTAAGCGAGTCCCTTTTTGATCAGCTCGACCGCGCTCTCGTACATCTTATCGAAGTACTCGGAAGCGTAGAAGAAGCGATCCTCCCAGTCGAAGCCCAGCCAGTGGATATCCTCCTTGATCGCGTCGACGAACTCGACGTCCTCCTTGGTGGGGTTGGTGTCGTCCATTCTCAGGTTGCAGACGCCGCCGAATTTCAGCGCGGTGCCGAAGTCGATGCAGATCGCCTTCGCGTGGCCGATGTGCAGATAGCCGTTCGGCTCGGGAGGAAAGCGCGTGTGCACCTTCAAGCCGTAGTAGTCGCCGCCCTCGGCGATATCCTTTTCTATCATGGTGTGGATGAAGTTGGAGGACATCTCCTCCGGCTTCTCCACGATGTTCTTTTCTTCTGTCATATACATTCCCTCATGTTAGATGAATTTAAATGCCTTCCCCTTGAGGGGAAGGTGTCACCCAAAGGGTGACGGATGAGGTGGAAACCTTTCCACTCTATCAATTTACGGCATGAGGATGAAACGCTTCCACCTCATCCGCTTCGCTATGCTCAGCACCTTTCCCTCAAGGGGAAGGCTTTTTATCTCAGCTTCTCCAGCCCGATCTCCATGCGTCTGAGGCTCTCGTCTCTGCCGAGGATATCGAGGATCTCGATCGCGCCGCCGGGAGTGACGGCCTTGCCGGCTACAGAGATTCTTGCCGGCCACATGACGGTGCCGTTCTTCACCCCGAGCTTCACGGCGAGATTAATCAGCGCGTCGTGGATCGCGTCGGCTGTCCATTCAGGCAGAGCGGAAAGCTCGTCGTAGACCGCTTTGAGCATGACGGGCGCGTTCTCGAGATTGGTCTTGCTCTTCTTGTTGACAAACAGCTCCTTATCGTACTCCGGAAGCTCCTTGAAGAAGTCGATCTTCTCGGGGATATCGGTGAGCTTTGTCAGACGCTGTTTCAGGATGGCGACCAGCTTCTGATAGCTGATCTCCTTATCGCCGAGCGCTTCTTTGAAGTAGGGCGTGCAAATATCAACGAGTCGCTCGTCGCTCATATTCTTGATGTACTCGCCATTAAACCATTCCAGCTTGTCGTAATCGAATACAGACGGGCTCTTGCTGATTCCGCTGATATCAAAAGCCTTGCACAGCTCGTCGAGCGTGAAGATTTCTTGATTATCCTTCGGCGCCCAGCCGAGGAGAGCAATATAGTTGATGATCGCTTCGGGCAGGAAGCCGTCACGGATCAAGTCCTCAAAGCCGGTGGAGCCGTGGCGTTTACTGAGCTTCGAGATCGTGCCGTCGGGGTTCTTGCCGTTGATCAGCGGCAGGTGGATGTAGGTCGGGATCTCCCAGCCGAAGGCTTCATACAGCAGATTGTACTTCGGGGTGGAGCTGAGGTACTCGGAGCCGCGCACGACGTGGGTGATGCCCATGGTGTGGTCGTCGATGACGTTCGCAAAGTTGTAGGTCGGGTAGCCGTCCTGCTTGATCAGAATCTGATCCTGCAGCTCGCTGTTCTCGACCGTGATCTCGCCGAACACCGCGTCGACAAAGGTCGTGCTGCCCTCGGTGGGCATCTTCTGGCGGATGACGAACGGGACGCCCGCGTCAAGATTTGCCTGTATCTCATCTTCGGAAAGATCGCGGCAGTGACGGTCGTAGCCGCCGCCGACGGTCTCGTTCTGAATCTTCTCAAGGCGCTCCTTGGTGCAGAAGCAGCGGTACGCCTTGCCCTCGCGGATCAGCTGCTCGGCATAGGGGAGGTACATGTCCTTTCTCTCGCTCTGTACATAGGGACCGTAGTCGCCGCCGATGTCGGGGCCTTCATCATGCTTGAGACCCGCTGTCTCGAGCGTTTTGTAGATGACGTCGACCGCGCCCTCTACATATCTCTCCTGGTCGGTGTCCTCGATTCTGAGCACAAAGGTGCCGCCCTGACTTTTCGCAACCAGATATTCATACAGCGCCGTTCTCAGGTTGCCGACGTGCATGAAGCCTGTCGGACTGGGCGCAAAACGTGTTCTAACCTTACTCATTGTTATATCCCTCGTCGATCGGTTTATGACATTTCTTGTATTTCTTGCCCGAACCGCACCAGCAGGGCTCGTTGGGGCCGGGCTTTTTCTTTTTATTGACGACCGTCTTGTTGGTGGAGACGGTGCCGTCGCCGGAGAACTCAATGGGCTTTGCGACCTGCTCGCGCTTGAGCCCCAGCTCCACGGCGGTGGGCTTAGGCTTGCGATCCTCCTCGGTCTTGAGGATGACACGGTGCTCTGCGGCTGCCTTCTCCTCCATCTCCCTGCGGCGCGCGGCGATCTCCTCCTGCAGCTTCTTCGCGGCGTAGACGCGCGGCGGAGCGACAAGGATGAGCTTTGCGGTGTCCTGCTTGATGGATTCGATCATCTCGTCAAACATGTCGAAGCCCTCGATGCGGTACTCGACGACCGGGTCTCTCTGACCGTAGGCGCGCAGGCGGATGCCCTGTTTGAGCTGTTCCATGTTGTCGATGTGCTCCATCCAGTAGGTATCGACGCTCTTCAAGAGGTAGACGCGCTCCATCTCGCGCATGGTCTCTGCGCCGACCAGCTCTTCGTTATCCGCATAGAGCTTCATCGCGCGCTCCTGCAGAACGCGGATGATATATTCCTTATCGGTGTCCTCCAGCTCCTGCGGGGTAAAGCTGAATTTGTTGCTGTCGTCGATCAGCCAGCCGCGGTAGAGCTCGTTGAGGGCGGGGAGGTTCCAGTTTTCCTTATTGGTATCGTCGGCACAGAACATGCTGACGTTGGTCTCGATCGTTTCGTTGACCATCTTGACGACGGTGTCGTGGATGTCCTCGCCGTCGAGAACCTGGTTGCGCTGACCGTAGATGATCTCGCGCTGGCGGTTCATGACATCGTCGTAGTCGAGGACGGACTTACGGATGGCAAAGTTGCGGCTCTCGACCTTCTGCTGAGAGCTTTCGACGATGCTGGTGAGCATCTTGGCTTCAATCGGCTGATCCTCCTCGATCTTCATGCGGTCGAGGATCATCGCCATCCTCTCGCCGCCGAAGATACGCATGAGGTCGTCCTCGCAGGAGAGGAAGAACTTGCTCAGACCGGGGTCGCCCTGGCGGCCGGAACGTCCGCGCAGCTGGTTGTCGATACGGCGGCTCTCGTGGCGTTCCGTACCGATGATGTATAAGCCGCCCGCGGCTCTGACCTTCTCGGCCTCCGCGTCGGTCTCCTTCTTGAAATCCTGATAGAGCTGACGGAACTTCTCTCTGGCTTCCGTGATGACGGGATCGTCCGTCTCCGCGAAGCCGGTCGCCTCGGCGATGGTCTCGTCGTCGTAGCCGTCTTTTCTCAGCTGTGCCGTCGCCATATACTCGGCGTTGCCGCCCAGTACGATATCCGTACCGCGGCCCGCCATATTGGTCGCGATGGTCACTGCGCCGAACTTGCCTGCCTGCGCGACGATCTCCGCTTCCTTCTCGTGGTGCTTCGCGTTCAGTACGTTGTGCGGGATGCCTGTCTTTTTGAGGAGCTTCGCGAGCGCTTCACTCTTCTCAATGGAGATCGTACCGACCAAGACGGGCTGACCGATCTCGTGAGCGCGTTTGATCTCCTCGATGATCGCCATGAACTTGCCGCGCTCGGTGCGGTAGATCGCGTCCTCGAGATCCTGACGGATGACGTCCTTGTTGGTGGGGATCTCGATAACGTCGAGCTTGTAGATCTCCTGGAACTCCTGCTCCTCGGTCTTAGCCGTACCGGTCATGCCGGAGAGCTTTTTGTACAGACGGAAGAAATTTTGGAAGGTGATGGTGGCGAGGGTCTTACTCTCGCTCTCAACCTTGACGCCTTCCTTCGCTTCGATCGCCTGATGCAGACCCTCGTTATAGCGTCTGCCGTACATCAGACGGCCGGTGAACTCGTCGACGATGATGACCTCGCCGTCCTTGACGACGTAGTTGACCTCGTTCTTCATACAGCCGTGGGCGCGGATCGCCTGGTTGACATGGTGCTGAATGGTGATGTTCTCGGGGTCGGTGAGGTTCTCGAGGTTAAAGAATCTCTCCGCCTTCTTCACGCCGAGCTGGGTGAGGGTAGCGGTGTGGGCTTTCTCGTCAACGACATAGTCGATGCCGTTCTCGTTATAGAAGCCCTCGAGATCCTCCTTGGTGTCGATCTCGGTGAAAACATATTTCTTCATGGTGCGGGCGAGCTGATCGGCGCGTTCGTAGAGGTCGGACGCCTCGTCGCCCTTACCGGAGATGATCAGCGGCGTTCTCGCCTCATCAATGAGGATGGAGTCTACCTCGTCCACGATCGCGAAGGCGTGCTCGCGCTGTACCTTGTTCTCCTTGTAGACGACCATGTTGTCGCGCAGATAGTCAAAGCCCAGCTCGTTGTTCGTGCCGTAGGTGATATCCGCCTCATACATCGCCTTGCGCTCATTCACGGGGATATCGTGGATGATCAGACCGACCGAGAGACCGAGCCAGCGGTAGAGCTTGCCCATCCACTCGGAGTCGCGCTTTGCGAGGTAATCGTTGACGGTGACGATATGTACGCCCTCGCCGGTCAAGGCGTTCAGATAGGCGGGGAGGGTGGCGACGAGCGTTTTACCTTCACCGGTCTTCATCTCGGCGATACGACCCTGATGCAGGACGATGCCGCCGATGATCTGGACGGGGAAGTGCTTCATGCCGAGAACTCTCCACGACGCCTCGCGGCAGACGGCGAACGCGTCCGGCAGGATATCGTCGGTGGTCTCGCCGTTTCTCAGGCGTTCCTTTAATTTATCGGTCTGGGATTTCAGCTCCGCTTCCGACATGGCGGCATACTTGTCCTCCAGAGAGAGAACCTTGTCGCAGATCGGGCGGATCCTTTTTAATTCTTTTGTGGAATAATCTCCGAAAAGAGCCTTAAAAATACCCATATGATCCTTCCTTTCTTGCAGAAAATAGC
This sequence comes from uncultured Ruminococcus sp., assembly GCA_902773635.1. Taxonomy (GTDB): domain Bacteria; phylum Bacillota; class Clostridia; order Oscillospirales; family Acutalibacteraceae; genus Ruminococcoides. Next base: position 46,245 of record CACYFH010000002.1, read on the forward strand.
AGGGGAATAGGGCAAAGTACCCCATAAAACCCCATTATAGATGTAGTATACCATACCCCACGGAAAAAATAAAGAAAAATATGTAAACAATCGTTCCGGCTTTTTTGGGCAGTTTGTACGCTGTTGAAGAGCGATAGTCACATTTTTGACGTATATTTCTATTATGATATTGAATTTTGGATGCTGTTGATGTAAAATATTACTTACATATGTGTGGTTATAACGGGCGGAGGACGGATCGCGACAGCGTGCAGGGAGAATGCTCCCGCGGCGTTCGGCGCGGTCAGGAGAAGTCGGCTTCGTCCGATCCGCACGCCATGCGAGTTGACAGAGATACAGCGGGGAATGTATATGGGTAATCCGATCAAAAAAAGAAGACGGATGACGTCCTTCCAAAAGATCCTTCTGGGCTTTATCGGAGTGATCATTTTAGGGGCGCTGATCCTGATGCTTCCCTTCTCGTCACAGAGCGGGGAGGTCACGCCGTTTGATCAGGCGCTGTTCACCTCTACCTCCGCGGTATGCGTGACGGGGCTGGTGGTGCAGGATACCGCGACATACTGGTCGGGATTCGGCCAGCTGATCATCCTTGCGCTGATCCAGATCGGCGGATTAGGCGTGATCACGATGATGTCGACCGCTATGATGCTCGTAGGAAAGCGGCTCTCGTTCAGCCAGAGGAGCACGATGCAGAACGCGATCTCAGCTCCTAACCTCGGAGGTATCGTCAGACTCACGAAGTTTGTCCTCAAAGGCACCGCTCTCGTCGAGCTGATCGGCGCCGCCGTCATGATGCCCGTGTTTATCATCGACCACGGAGCGAAGGGTATCTGGATGGCGATCTTTCATTCGGTCTCCGCTTTCTGCAACGCCGGCTTTGACCTGATGGGAAAGCCCGGACAAAAATTTGCCTCGATGACTTTTTACTCCTCCAATCCGCTGATCAATATCGTCCTGATGATCCTGATCGTCATGGGCGGCATCGGCTTCTTGACATGGAAGGACATCGTGACATATAGATTCCGCTTTAAGCGGTATCGGCTGCAAAGCAAGGTGATATTGATCACCTCCGCTATCCTGATCTTCGTGCCCGCCGTCATCTTCTTTTTATTCGATTTCGCTCAGCTGCCGCTCGGCGAAAGGATACTCGGATCGCTGTTCCAGTCGGTCACTACCCGTACGGCGGGGTTCAATACTCTCGACCTGACCTCTATGACGGGCATCGGTCAGGCTCTCTTCATCGTGCTGATGCTCATCGGCGGCTCTCCCGGCTCTACGGCCGGCGGTATGAAGACCACCACCATCGCCGTGCTGATCGCCAACGCGGTCTCTATCTTTCGCCGCAAGGAGGATCCCGAGTGCTTTGGCAGGAGGATCGACGCGGGCGTCGTCAAGGTCGCGTCCACAGTCTTTTTGATGTACATCGCTCTGTGCTTTACCGGCGCGGCGGTGATCTGCGGCGTCGAGGATCTGCCGGGAGGCGTATGCCTGTTCGAGACCGCCTCGGCGGTCGGCACGGTCGGCCTGACTCTCGGCATCACGCCTTCGCTCGGGCTGATCTCTCATATCGTCCTGATCCTGCTGATGTTCCTAGGCAGAGTCGGAGGCCTCACCGTTATCTATGCCGCTGTATCCGGCGCATCAAATAAATTGTCAAAACTGCCTGCCGAACAGATTACGGTAGGTTAAAGGAGAATGGCTATGAAGTCTGTATTATTGATCGGACTCGGAAGATTCGGAAAAAATATCGCGATCCAGCTCAATAAGCTCGGACACGACGTGCTGGGCATCGACCATAACGAGGACAGAGTCAACGAGGCGATGGAGATCGTCACGGACGCTCAGATCGGCGACAGCACCAACGAGATGTTCCTGCGCAGGCTGGGCATCAACAACTTCGATATCTGCTTTGTGACCATCAGCAACGATTTTCAGAGCTCTCTGGAGACTACCTATCTGTTGAAGGAGCTGGGCGCAAAATTTGTCATCGCCCGCGCGGAACGCGACGGTCAGGAGAGATTACTTCTGAGAAACGGCGCGGACAGGGTGGTTTATCCCGAGAAGCAGATCGCAAAATGGGCGGCGATCCGTTACAGCTCTGACCATATCATCGACTATATCGAACTCGATGACAGACACTCGCTCTATGAGGTAGCTATCCCCGAGGAATGGGTAGGCAAGAGTATCATCGAGCTCGACGTCAGACGCAGACACAACCTCACCATCATCGGGCTCAAGCAGAACGACGTCATGAACTTTATGATCAAGCCGGAGACGGTTTTGACAAAGGATATGACGCTGCTTGTACTCGGCGAGTACAAGGCGCTGCAAAAATGCTTCCGCTTCTGATGACATATAAACGCCGTTTGAAGCTCAGCCGAAAAATCGTTTGACTCATTTGATTGATTCACAGTAAGTTTTGAGGGTGCATTTATGAATATCATTATCGTAGGATGCGGCAGAGTCGGACGCTCTATCGCGGAACAGCTGAATATGGAGGGTCACTCCATCACCGTGATCGATGAAAGCTCCGAGGCGCTCGAAAAGATCAGCGATACCCAGAACGTTATGGCGATCGAGGGCAACGGCGCCACATACAGTATCCTGAGAGAAGCTGAGATCTATAACTGCGACCTGCTGATCGCGGTCACCGCTACCGATGAACTGAACCTGTATACCTGTCTGCTCGCCAAGAACGCGGGCGTCAGCTCGACAATAGCACGCGTGCGCGATCCCGAGTACATCAGCGACGTCGAGATCATAAAGGAAGATCTGAAGCTCACCCTCGCGATCAATCCCGAGTACACCTGCGCGAGCGAGATCGCGCGCCTGATCAAATACCCCGGCGCGGTGAAAATGAGCTCCTTCTCCAAGGACATGATCGACTTCATCAAGGTCAAGCTCAGCAATAACGCGCCCATCACCGATAAGAGGGTCGCGGACTGCGCCTCCATCCTCAAGGGCGCGGTGCGTATCTGCTATGTTGAGCGCGGCGGCGAGTTCTCGATCGCGAACGGCGATTTCATCCTGCGTTCGGGCGATCTCGTGTCCCTCGTCGCGCCTGCGGGCGCGGCGGCAAAGCTGCTGAAATCCCTCGGAACGCTCTCCAATAAGGGTCGCTCCGTGCTGATCTTAGGCGGCAGCAAGATCGGCTTCTATCTCGCGAAGATCCTGCGCCAGACGGGCATCAATGTCAAGATCATCGAGAAGGATCCGCACCGCTGTGACGAGTTGGTCGAGGATCTCGACGGCGTTATGATCATCAACGCGGACGCGATGGACGAGGATCTGCTCATGAGCGAGCATATCGACCGCGCCGACGCGGTGGTCTGCCTGATGAACACGGATGAAGAGAATCTGCTCGCGTCCCTGTACGCAAAGCAGGTCAACCCCAAGGCGAAGATCGTCACGGAGCTCGGAAACCTCAAATTCAGCTCCGTTGTCGATACGCTCCCGCTCGACAGCGTCATCCGTCCAAAGCAGCTCACCGGCGAGCACATCATCCGCTATGTCCGCGGCATGCAGAACACCGTCGGCAATAACGTGGAGACGATGTACAAGGTCAGCGGCGACAGAGCGGAGGCGCTGGAATTCATCGTGCGCGAGAGAAGCGCCGTGACCTCCGTGCCGATCATCAGGCTGAACCTCAAGCCCGACCTGCAGATCGCCTGCATCGTCCGCGGCGGCTCTGTCATCATCCCCGGCGGCAACGATACCATCGAGGTCGGCGACCGCGTGGTCGTGATCACCAAGCACAAGGGTCTCTCCGACCTGCGCGATATACTCAGATAAAACCGGCTCCCTGTTTGGGAGCCTTTTCCCCAAGAAGGATCCCGTAGGGCGGGGTACCCCCGTTGGGGGAATGTCCGAAGGACAAGGGGAGGAGCCGTCTCCGGCGAGGAATGCTCCCGCCGAAACGCCGGTTTTCTGTTTTTTTATTATTTAGCAGGAGAAGTACATTCTCTTGCTTTCGATTCATCAATCATATAGCACGGCGGGAGCAAGCCCCCGCCCTACGTTTTTTCAAAGACGCGGAGTTTTATCATGAACAAAAAGCTGATTAGTTATATTCTGGGCTGGGTTCTGCTGATCGAAGCGGGCGCGATGCTGCTGCCTGCGTTCGTCGGCATCCTCAACCATGAGTGGTTCCATATGAAGTGGTTCCTCTATGTGGCGGCGGGTCTGAGCGTGCTGGGCTTCCTGCTCGTGTTCAAGAAGCCCAAAAGCAACGTCATGTACCTCAAGGACGGCTTTGCCGCGACGGCGCTCTCCTGGATCGTGCTGTCGGTCGCGGGGTGTCTGCCTCTGTGGCTGTCGCATACGATCCCGAGCTTCATCGACGCGGTGTTCGAGTCGATCTCCGGCTTCACCACCACCGGCGCGACCATCCTCGTGGAGATCGAGGGACTGCCGCACTGCATGCTCCTGTGGCGCAGCTTCACCCATTTCCTCGGCGGCATGGGCGTCGTCGTGTTCCTGCTCGCGATCATCCCGCGTCTCGGCGGCGGTCAGAGCATCAACCTGATGAAAGCCGAGTCCACCGGCCCTTCCGTCAGCAAGAGCATGCCCAAGCTCCGCAACTACGCCGCGCTGCTGTACGGCATCTACTGCGGTCTGACGCTGCTGGAGTGCATCCTCCTGCTCTGCGGCGGCATGAACTTCTTCGACTCCGTGACCACCGCGTTCTCCACCGCCGGTACGGGCGGTTTCATGGTCTACAATGATTCCATGGCGCGGTTCAGCCCCTATCTGCAGACGGTCGTCGCCGTGTTCATGATGCTGTTCGGCGTGAATTTCTATGTGTATATCCTGATCCTCTTCCGCCGCTTCAAGTCGGCGTTCAAGAACGAGGAGGTTTGGGTCTATCTCGGTATCACCGTGATCGCGACCGCCGTGATTGCCGTCGATCTCTACGTCAACGGCGTGTTCGGCAAGGACGTTTATCAGTCCATCCACCAGAGCTTCTTCTACATCACGTCTGTCGGTTCTTCGACCGGTATGGCGCTCTCCGACGTCAACCGCTGGCCGGAATTCTCCAAGGCGATCGTGTTGTTCGTGACCTGTATCGGCGCGTGCGCCGGCTCGACAGGCGGCGGCTTCAAGGTCTCGCGCCTGATCATCCTGCTTAAAGGCGTGAAGAAGGAATTCAACCTCATCCTCCATCCGCGCACCGTGCAGGCGGTCAAGATCGACAAAAAGCGCGTCTCCCATGAGGTGACCCGCTCCGTCAGCGTGTACTTCGTCATCTACACCCTGATCATCCTCGTGACCACCGCCCTGATCGCGCTCAACGGCTTTGATTTCACCACGTCCTTCACCAGCGTCCTCGCGACTCTCAATAACACCGGCCCCGGCATGAACATCGTCGGCTCGACCGGCAACTACGCGGGCTTCAGCATCTTCTCCAAGATCGTTTTCTGCTTCAACATGCTTGCCGGTCGTCTGGAGCTGTATCCGTTCCTGCTGATCTTCGTGCCCTCGGCGTGGAGGAGGCAGTAAGATGTGCGTACTGATCACCGGCGCGTCCCGCGGGATCGGCGCAGCCTGCGCCCGCGGCTTTGCGAAAGCGGGCTATGACGTCGCTGTCAATTACAATAAAAGCGCCGAAAAGGCGGAAGCCTTAGTGCAGGAACTGCGCTCCTGCGGCGTGAGAGCCCTCGCCGTGCAGGCGGACGTCTCCGACAGCGCGCAGGTGAGGGCGATGGTCGAGCGCGTGAAGCGGGAGATAGGGGAGATCGAAGTCCTCGTCAACAATGCGGGCATCTCCATGTTCGGACTGCTCACGGATATGACGGACGAGGACTGGAAGCGGATGACGGACACGAACCTCAGCTCCGTTTTCTACTGCTGCCGCGCGGTCTTGCCCGCGATGATCCGCGCCCACCACGGCGTGATCGTGAATATCGCCTCGATGTGGGGCGAGGTCGGCGCCTCCTGTGAAGCCGCCTATTCCGCTTCAAAGGCTGGCGTCATCGGGCTGACCAAGGCGCTCGCGAAGGAGGTCGGACCCTCCGGCGTTCGCGTCAACGCGGTCTCTCCGGGCGTTGTCATGACGGATATGATGGCGTCGTTCAGTGAAGCGGACGTCGCCGCCTTGAAGGACGAGACCCCGCTCGAGACGCTCGGCTCTCCCGAGGATATCGCCGGCGCGGTGCTGTTCCTCGCTTCAAATAAGGCGCGGTTCATCACCGGACAGATACTCTCCGTCAACGGCGGAATGGTCATTTGAATATTGCTTTCTTTACGCTGTATTCCTGCGGGGATACGGCGTTTTATTCTTGTCGGGAATAATAAAACGATCATTTCACAATGTTCACACCCTGTTAAAATCTTTTGTGTATTATCGTAGAAAATGACAGAGAATATTTGTAGCATTATCCGAAGAACTTTTCCGCCGATTGACTTTACAAAAATTGCATATTGTAGTACAATATATACGATTATGAATATATACTGGAGTGATATGTGTGAAACCCAAATTTAAGAGAATTTTACTGAAATTATCCGGCGAATCCCTCGCCGGAGCGAACAAGCACGGCATTGATTTTGACACCGTGACCGCGTACTGCGAGCCGATCAAGCGCCTTGTCGACGAGGGAGTGCAGGTTGCGATCGTGGTCGGCGGCGGCAATTTCTGGCGCGGCCGCTCCAGCGGTCATATGGATCGCACCCGTGCCGATCACATGGGTATGCTCGCCACCACCATCAACGCGCTGGGCGTTGCCGATTCCTTAGAGCAGATCGGCGTTGACGTCCGCGTCCAGACCGCGATCTCCATGCGTGAGGTCGCCGAGCCGTACATCCGCAACCGCGCTTTGCGACATCTGGAGAAGGGCAGGGTCGTCATCTTCGGCTGCGGCACCGGCAATCCCTTCTTCTCCACCGACACCGCCGCCGCGCTGAGAGCCGCTGAGATCGAGGCGGAGATCATTCTCAAGGCGACGCTGGTCGACGGCGTGTACGACAAAGACCCGAACACCTACGCTGACGCTGTGAAGTACGAGACCCTCTCCTTCCAGGAGGTGCTCGAGAAGGATCTCAAGGTCATCGACTCCACCGCCGCCGCGATCTGCAAGGACAACAACATCGGTCTGATGGTGTTCAGTATTCTTGATCCCGAAAACATTTACGATGCTGTCTGCGATACAAAAGTAGGCACATTGGTAACGAACTGATATCAATTCACGTAAGGAGGATTCCCATGAAAGAAGTATTAAAGAAGAACGACGAGCGTATGCAGCGCCGCATCGACCATCTTGTCGAGGAGTTCAAGTCCATCCGCGCCGGCAGAGCGAACGCCGCCGTGCTGAACAAGGTGACCGTCGACTACTACGGCGTTCCCACTCCGGTCAACCAGCTTTCTTCCATCTCCGTTCCCGAGGCGAGAACGCTGGTCATCCAGCCCTATGACGGCTCGACCCTGCGCGCCATCGAGAAGGCGATCCAGATGTCCGACGTGGGTATCAATCCCCAGAACGACGGCAAGGTGCTTCGCCTGATCTTCCCGCCCCTCACCGAGGATAAGCGTAAGGAGATCGCCAAGGATATCGCTCATATCGCCGAGGACACCAAGGTGCAGGTGCGCAACGTGCGCCGCGACACGCTCGAGACCCTCAAGAAGATGAAGAAAAGCGGCGAGCTGACCGAGGACGACCTCGACGAGGCTGAGAAGAAGGTGCAGAAGTCGACCGACAAATTCATCAAGGAGATCGACTCCCTCACCGACAAGAAAAAGAAAGAGATCATGGAAATCTGAGGCACGCGTGCCTTTATTCCGCCTTTTGATAGGCTTAATCTGACAATGCCGTCATCAACGGCGGGTCAGGAGCAACATGATTATCTTGGTAAACACTGATTAAGATAGTTCTAAATACGCAGTCATTCCGAGGGAGCGACTAAGCGACCGTGGGAATCTCACAAACAGGGACTGAAACGTTTGTTTTCCTCTTTGTGGGATTGCTACGCCCTAAAGGGCTCGCAATGACATCTCAATTATTTAGTTTTTACCTAAATTGCAGAAACTCTGATTCAGGAGCAGATTTATGGCTTTATTCGGCAAAAAGCAACAGTCCGCTGAGATATCCTTAAAGGACATCCAACTGCCCGAGCACGTCGGCATCATCATGGACGGCAACGGCCGCTGGGCGAAGAAGCGCGGTCTGCCGCGTTCCGCGGGTCACTCGGCAGGAGCGAAGACCTTCCGCAAGATCGCGCGCTACGCGAGCAACATCGGCATCAAGTACCTGACGGTCTACGCCTTTTCCACTGAGAACTGGAAGCGCCCGCAGGGTGAGGTCGACGCGCTGATGCGCCTGTTCACGGACTATATGAACGAATCTCTGCGCGATTTCCGCGACGACTCTATCAAGCTGCGCTTCATCGGCGACCGCTCCGCGTTCTCGCCGGGGATGCTCAAGCTGATGGAGGAGAATGAGGAGATCTCCCGCGACAGAGAGGGCATGGTGCTGAACCTCGCGATGAACTACGGCGGCAGAGCGGAGCTGATCACGGCGATGCGCTCGCTCGCGCAGGACGCCGCGGACGGCAAGCTCCGACCCGAGGATATCGACGAGAAAGTCGTGAGCGACCGTCTGTATACGAGCGGAGAGCCCGATCCCGATCTGATCATCCGCCCGAGCGGCGAGAACCGCACCTCGAACTTCCTGCTCTGGCAGAGCGCCTACGCCGAGTACGTCATCATGGACGTGCTGTGGCCTGATTTTAAAGAAAGCGACTTTGACGCCGCTTTGATCGAATATGCGAAGCGTAACCGACGCTTCGGCGGTGTGTGATCACCGCATGTCGGCAAAGACATTTTTAGGAGGATGGATATGAAAACGAGAGTGATAACGGCGGCGATCGCGGCGGCGATCGCGATAGCGATCATCGTGGTCGGTTCCTTTGTGACGCCGGTTCTGACGGTGGCGATCTGCCTGGTGAGCGCGCTGCTCTGCGGCGAGCTTCTCTCAGCCAGAAAGCTGCACAAGAAGATGGTTCTGTTTATTCCGAGCCTGCTGTTCGCCATACTGATCCCGGCGCTGTCGGCAACCGAAGCGCGCTACATACCGCTGTATATCTATGTGCTGGGTATGTGCATCATGGCGGTCGTGCTCCATAAAACCGTCAGGACGGACGATATCATCTTCGCTTTAGCGGGCGTTGTGCTGATCACCGTCTCGCTCTCAACGCTGAACATCCTCATCTGGGAGGAATCCGCGCACTCCGCGTTCTGGGTCGTCTTCTCTCTGGGCGTTCCGTGGATCGCGGATACCGCCGCCTATTTCGTCGGCAATAAGTTCGGCAAGCGCAAGCTCAGCCCCGAGATCAGCCCGCACAAAACCGTAGAAGGCGCGATCGCAGGCGTGCTGGGCGGTACGCTCTCCGCTCTGCTCTTCGGTCTGATCTTCCAGCTGATCTACGGCAACGTCACCATCTTCTACGGCGTTCTGCTGATGGTCGGCTTCATCAATTCCATTGTTTCCATCTTCGGAGATCTCGTTTTCTCCGTCATCAAGAGAAGCTGTAAGATCAAGGACTACGGCTCCATCATGCCCGGTCACGGCGGTCTGCTGGATCGCTTCGACTCCGTGCTCTTCTGCCTGCCGCTGGTCTATATTTTCTCGCAGTTCTTCTATTTCTGCTTATAAGGCATAGACTATGATTGAAAAGTTATCTGTTTTAGGCTCGACCGGCTCGATCGGCACCCAGACGCTCGACGTCGTCCGCAAATTGGGACTGAGCGTGTCCGCGCTCTCCGCATACGGCAGTATCGAACTGCTGGAGGAGCAGGTCCGCGAGTTCAAGCCCGCGGTCGCGGCGGTAGTGGATCAGAAGAAAGCCGCCGAGCTGAAAGTCAAGGTCGCCGATACTTCCACCAAGATCCTCTCCGGGATGGAGGGGATGCTCGAGATCTGCCACGACGATTCCGAATTGCTGGTCAACGCGGTCGTCGGCATGGTCGGTCTCAGACCCACTCTGGAAGCGATCGGCGCAAAAAAGGATATCGCCTTCGCCAATAAAGAGACGCTCGTCGCCGGCGGCGCGCTGGTGATGAACGCCGTGAAGGAAAACGGCGTGAAGCTCCTGCCTGTTGACAGCGAGCATTCCGCGATCTTCCAGTGCCTACAGGCTTCACCGCCGAACAAGGCATTGAAGAAAATTCTGCTCACCGCGTCGGGCGGTCCGTTCTTCGGCAAAACGCGCGACGAGCTGAAAGATGTGACGGTCGCGCAGGCGCTCAACCATCCGAACTGGTCGATGGGCGCTAAAATAACCATCGACTCCGCTACAATGATGAACAAGGGTCTGGAGATCATTGAGGCGGCGTGGCTGTTCGACATGCACCCCGATAATATCGAGGTCGTCGTGCACCGTGAGAGCATCATCCATTCCATGATCGAGTTCAGCGACAATTCCATCCTCGCGCAGCTCGGTCAGCCGGATATGCGCATCCCGATCCAGTACGCGATCACCTATCCCGAGAGATACCCGTCTCCCGTCGCGGAGCTTGACTGGAAGAAGCTCTCTCAGATGACCTTCTACTCTGCGGACGACGAGACCTTCCGCTGTCTCTCCGCGTGCAAGCGCGCGATGCAGAAGGGCGGGCTGTATCCCGCCGTCGCCAACGGCGCGAACGAGGTCGCGAACGCCCTGTTCCGAGAGGGGAAGATCTCTTTCCTCGATATCGGCGAGCTGGTCTCGGCGGCGGTCGATGAATTGCATGTAGATCCTGCGACCTGTCTCAACGACGTCCTCGCCGCAGATCAACAGGCGAGAGAATTCGTCTATTCAAGCATTTAACCGGTAACTACCAACCGGCAACCAGCAACTAGCAACTACCAACTACCAACATGGAGATGATATTATCACCGTATTAACCACCATAGCGCTGATTTTGATTGCGGTAGCGCTGTTTGAACTGATTATTTTCGTACATGAGGGCGGACACTTCATCGCCGCGAAGAAAAGCGGCGTCAAGGTCAATGAATTCGCTTTGGGTATGGGTCCCAAGCTGTTCAGCTTCACAAAGGGCGAGACGACCTATTCCCTCCGGCTTTTCCCGATCGGCGGCTACTGCGCCATGGAGGGAGAGGACGAGGACAGCGAGAATCCCCGCGCCTTTAATAACGCGAAGATCTGGAAGCGCATGATCATTATCGTCGCGGGCGCTGCGATGAATATCCTGTTCGGTATGCTTCTCTTGCTGATCACCCTGCTTCCGCAGGACAGCTTCGTCTCAACGCAGGTGGCGTCCTTCTCATCCTGTGCGGTCTCTTCCGTGACCGGCTTGCAGGAGGGTGATAAGATCGTCAGACTCAATAACTATGATATCAACACCTCGACTGACTTCTCCTTTGCGCTCTACACCCTTCCCGCGCAGGAGGTCGACGGTCACGAGCTGTCCATCTACAAAGAGGACTGCGTGATCGACTTCTTCAACTACTGCCAGGGTCTGGTGGATAAGGATACGACGCAGGAGGCGGTCAACGCGCTGAATACGGCTTGCACCGATATCCAGCCCGAGCTTGCGAAGGTCTCCGATAAAAAGGAAGCCTATCAGATTTTCTGCCGGTATATCGACAAGGCGTGCAAGGCTGTGGGCAAGGAGAAGCCGGAGAAATATCCCGAAATCGAGGAGAAAGATACGCGTCAGCGCTTCCGCACGGATATCTCCGTCATCCGTAACGGCGAGCGCGTGGAGCTCAAGGGCGTCGACCTCCTGACGCTGAAAACCTCAGCGGAGGATGACACGCCGAAGCTGCAGATCGACTTCTATGCCGCTCCGATCGAGAAGAACTTCGGGACGGTCATCCAGCAGACCCTGCTGAACACGGTCTCTAACGTCCGCATGGTCTGGGGCAGTCTGATCGGACTGATCAAGGGTCAGTTCAGCCTTAACGATATGTCCGGTCCCGTCGGCATCGCTTCCGCGATCACCCAGGTCGCGGGCGAGTCGCTGAAAACCGACGGCTTCGGCGCGGCGGTGAATTCGATCGTTTACGTTATGATGGTGATCGCCATCAACTTAGGTATTGTCAATATGCTTCCGTTCCCGGCGCTCGACGGCGGCCGCTTCCTGATGCTGCTGATCGAGTGGATCTTCCGCAAGCCCGTTCCCCGCAAGGTGGAGAGCGTCATCAACGCGGTCGGTCTCGTGCTTCTGCTCGGACTGTCCGCCGTGATCGCGGTGAAGGATGTCTGGAAGCTGTTCAGCGGAGGTTGATTATGGCAAGTAAAAAATCTGTGACCGCCCTGCATACGCAGATCGGCGGCGGCGCACCGGTAACGGTGCAGTCGATGCTCAATATCCCTGCCTCCGATATCGAAGGCTCGGTTCGTCAGGCAAAGGAGCTGGAAGCAGCGGGATGTCAGATCATCCGCGCCGCCGTCCCCGATATGGAGGCGGTGAAGCTGATCGCCGCCTTGAAGGAAGCGGTCAGCGTCCCGATCGTTGCCGACATTCATTTCAATTATAAACTCGCGCTGGAATCGGTTGCCGCGGGCGTGGATAAGATCCGCATCAACCCCGGCAATATCGGCGACGACAGCCGCGTCAAGGCGGTCGCCGACGCATGCAGGGCGAAGAATATCCCCATCCGCATCGGCGTGAATTCCGGCTCGCTGGAGAAGCATATTTTGGAGAAGTACGGTCATCCGACCGCCCAGGCGCTGTGCGACAGCGCGCTGTACCACGCTTCTCTCTTGGAGAAATTCGACTTTGACGATATCGTCCTGTCCATGAAGTCCTCAGACGTGAACACGATGGTACAGGCGTATCGTCTCGCGGCTCAGCGGTGCGACTATCCCTTGCACCTCGGCGTGACGGAAGCCGGCACCCGCCGCATGGGAATCATCAAATCCGCCGTCGGCATCGGCGCTCTGCTGGTCGACGGCATCGGCGACACCATCCGCGTCTCCCTCACGGATAACCCCGTGGAGGAGGTCTATGCCGCGAAGGATATCCTGAAATCCCTCGGAATGGGGGAGAAGGGCGTGCGCTTCGTCTCCTGTCCGACCTGCGGCAGAACGAAGATCGACCTGATCGGTCTCGCTCAGCAGGCGGAGGAACGCCTCCGCGACTGCAAGAAGGATATCACCGTCGCAGTGATGGGCTGTATCGTGAACGGCCCCGGTGAAGCGAAGGAAGCCGACATCGGCATCGCAGGCGGCGACGGCGTCGGTCTGATCTTCAAGAAGGGCGAGATATTGGAAAAAGTCCCCGAGGAGCGGCTGATCGACCGCCTGATGGAAGAAGTGGAAAAACTATAGAAGTAAACTGTTTTACAATATAGAAAGGTATATGAATGGTCAATTTAGGTGAGATATTCGCGCAGTATCAGGTGGAGCTGGACGTTTCACTGGCAGATTCCGATGTGCAGAATATCAGAATCAACAAAGAAAAACGAATACTGAGTATTGATTTACAATGCGATACCCTTATCAGCCGCGCCGCGATCTTCTCGGCGCAGAAGGCGATCGCAAAAACGAATATCGGCGTTGACAAGGTCGTAATCCGACCGCATTTCAGCCCCGAGTTATTCGATACAGGCTATTTTCAGGAGATCATCGCCGCATTAAAGGCGGAGACGCCGAGCCTCAACGGTACGCTCAACGACGCCGTTCTGGAGCGGAGAGGGGACGACAGTCTGGCCGTCGTCCTCGCTCACGGCGGCAAGGCGCTCCTGCAGGCAAAGGAGTTCGATCTTCTGCTCAGCGATATCATTTTCCGTGAATTCGGACTGCGCTTTGAGATCGCCTATTCCGGCGTAACGGAGCTGAATTCCGGCGATAAGCAGTTCACGGAGAGCATCGAGAACGCGCAGAAGAAGATCGAGCGCCAAAAGCTCGAGGAACTGACCGAGCTCTTTGAAGGCGAGGAGAGAACGCCGTCGAAGAGCGAGAGCAAGGCGTCGCCCTCCGAGATCGAGGTGCGTAAGGGCGAGTACCTGTACCCGCAGATCATTCCCTCCACGGTTGCCCCGCTCTACGGAAAAGTCACCAAGGGCAAGCTCATGCCCATCGAGAAGATCGCCTACGACACCGGAAAGGCGACCGTCTGGGGCGACGTGTTCAGTATTGAGACCAAAACCACCCGCTCGGGTGATAAATACATCATCAACATGGATATCACGGACTATACCGGTTCCGTGACCGTGAAGATCTTCGATTCCATCGCGAACTGCAAGGCTCTCGAGGGAATCAAGAAGGGCGCGACGATCATCGTCACCGGCGACGTCGAGTTCGATAAATTCGCAGGCGACAATGTGCTCAACGCGCGCTCCGTCTCCACCGTCAAGAAGGTGAAGGTGGTCGATAAAGCAGAGAAGAAGCGCGTCGAGCTGCATTTACATACCATCATGAGCCAGATGGACGCCGTCACCGAGGCGGGCGCTCTGGTGCGCCGCGCCGCCGAGTTCGGTCACAGCGCGATCGCCATCACCGACCACGGCGTCGCTCAGGCGTTCCCCGACGCGATGAACGCCGCGGAATCCTTAGAGCGCGACGGCAAGGAGATCAAGGTCATCTACGGTACGGAGGCGTACTTCATCGACGACCTCTGCACCCCTGTCGACGGCGACAAGAACGAGTCGCTCGACGGCACCTTCGTCTGCTTCGACCTGGAGACCACCGGTCTCTATGCGACGAACGACAAGATCACTGAGATCGGCGCGGTGAAGATCAAGGACGGCGTGATCGTGGACACCTTCTCCACCTTCGCCGACCCCGAGCGCCCGATCCCCGCGAAGATCGTCCAGCTCACCGGCATCACCGATAATATGGTCAAGGGCGCACCCTCTCAGGCTGAGGCGGTGCAGAGCTTCCTTGATTTCTGTGACGGAGCGGTACTGGTCGCGCATAACGCGCCGTTCGATACCGGCTTCATCCGCAAAGCCTGTCAGGATATGGGTATCGCGTATGACTATACCTCGGTCGATACCGTCGCCATCGCGCGGAATATCCTGCCCGATATCAATAACGTCAAGCTCGATACGCTTGCAAAGCATTTCCGTCTCGGCAAATTCAACCACCACCGCGCGGTCGATGATGCGGAGATGCTCACCAATATCTTTCTCAACCTCATTCGTCTGCTGAAAAAGGAGCACGACGTCCATGATCTGAATGATATGAGGGAGAAAATCGTCGGCGGAGACTTCAAGAAACTGCCGACCTATCACCAGATAATTCTCGTAAAGAATAAAACCGGCTTGAAGAACCTCTACAAGCTGATCTCGTATTCTCACTTGAACTACTTCCACCGCCGTCCGCGCATCCCGAAGTCTGAGCTGATCAAGCACCGCGAGGGTCTGATCCTCGGTTCGGCGTGTGAAGCGGGCGAGCTGTACCGCGCGATCCTCCATAACGCGAGCCGCGAGGAGATCGAGCGCATCGCCTCCTTCTACGATTACCTCGAGATCCAGCCCACCGGCAATAACATGTTCCTGCTCAGAGACGGCGCGTTCCGCGACGTGGAGCATTTGCAGAGCATGAACCGCGAGATCCTCGCGCTCGGCGATAAGCTGGGCAAGCCCACCGTCGCGACCTGCGACGTGCATTTCATGGATCCGCACGACGCGGACTACCGCATGATCCTGCTTGCCGCCCAGGGCTTTGAGGACGCGGAGGATCAGGCGCCCCTGTATTTCCGCACGACCGCCGAGATGCTCGAGGAATTCTCCTATCTCGGAGACAGAGCGGAGGAGGTCGTCGTCGACAACACCAACCTGATCGCCGAGATGTGCGACTATGTGCGCCCCATCCCGCCGGGCAACTTCCCGCCCTTCATCGAGGGCGCGGAGGAACAGCTCACCTCCATCACCTGGCAGCGCGCCAAGGATAAGTACGGCGATCCGCTCCCGGAGATCGTCCGGGCGCGTCTCGACAAGGAGCTCGGCTCCATCACCAAATACGGCTATTCCGTTCTGTATATGACCGCACAGAAGCTGGTCGCGGACTCCGAAGCCCACGGCTATCTGGTCGGCTCGCGAGGATCGGTCGGCTCGTCGTTCGTGGCGACGATGTCCGGTATCTCTGAGGTCAACCCCCTGTGTCCGCATTATCTGTGCCCCAAGTGCAAGCACAGCGAGTTTTTTGAGCACGGCGAATACGGCTCCGGCTTCGATATGCCGCCGAAGGACTGTCCCGAATGCGGCACGCCGATGGAGCGCGACGGGCATGAGATCCCGTTCGAGACCTTCCTCGGCTTCAAGGGCGACAAGGTCCCTGATATCGACCTGAACTTCAGCGGCGAACAGCAGAGCGCTTCCCACCGCTATACGGAGGAGCTCTTCGGCAGAGAGAACGTCTTTAAGGCGGGCACGATCTCTACCGTCGCGGATAAGACCGCCTACGGCTATGTCAAGAAATTCTGCGAGGAGCATAACCGCACCTTCCGCAAGGCGGAGATGAACCGCCTCGCCGCAGGCTGTACCGGCGTCAAGAGGACGACCGGTCAGCACCCGGGCGGCATGGTCGTCGTACCGCGCGGCATGGAGGTCTATGACTTCTGTCCCGTCCAGCATCCCGCGGATAAGAACGACTCCGACAACATCACCACCCACTTCGACTTCCATTCCATCCATGACACCATCACCAAGCTCGACGAGCTCGGACACGATGTTCCCACCATCTATCACTATCTGGAGGAGAACACCGGCATCCCTGTCATGAATGTTTCCATGAGCGACCCCGAGGTCATGTCGCTCTTTACCTCTCCCGAAGCCTTAGGCGTCACCAAGGAGGATATCGACTCCGAGACCGGCACCTTCGCGCTCCCGGAGCTGGGCACGAACTTCGTCCGCCAGATGCTGGTGGAATCCAAGCCCAAGACCTTCACCGACCTGTTGCAGATCTCCGGTCTGTCCCACGGTACGGACGTCTGGATCGGCAACGCCGCCGATCTGATCAAGAACGGCACCTGCACGATCTCCGAGGTCATCGGTACGCGTGACTCCATCATGACCTACCTCATGCACAAGGGCCTCGACCCGTCCATGGCGTTCAAGATCATGGAGATCGTCCGTAAGGGCAAGGCGACCAAGCTGCTGACCGAGGAACACCTCAAAGCCATGCGCGAGCACGACGTGCCCGAGTGGTACATCGACTCCTGCATGAAGATCAAGTACATGTTCCCGAAGGCGCACGCCGCCGCGTACATGATCTCTGCGCTGAGACTGGGCTGGTACAAGGTGCACGAGCCGCTCGCCTTCTACTCCGCGTACTTCACCGTCCGCAACGATAACTTTGACGGCGCGACCCTCTTAAAGGGCAGAGACGCCGTCCGCAATAAGATACGAGCCATTGAGGATAAGGGCTTTGATGCGTCCGCCAAGGAAAGGGCGGAGGTGCCGATGCTCCAGATCATGAACGAGATGCTCGCGCGCGGGATCGAGGTTCTGCCGGTGGATATCTACAAGTCCGAGGCGAAGAAATTCGTCATCGAGGACGGGAAGATCCGCCTGCCGTTCTGCTCCTTGGCGGGAGTAGGCGAGAACGCCGC
Organism: uncultured Ruminococcus sp.; assembly: GCA_902773635.1. Classification (GTDB taxonomy): domain Bacteria; phylum Bacillota; class Clostridia; order Oscillospirales; family Acutalibacteraceae; genus Ruminococcoides. Next base: position 63,742 of record CACYFH010000002.1, read on the forward strand.
CGAGGCGCTTGCCGCCGCCGCGAAGAAGGGCGAGTACCTGTGCATCGACGACGTGATCACCCGCGCCAAGGTCACCAAGGCGGTCGTAGAGACCCTCAAGGAGTGCGGCGCGTTCGGCGATCTCCCCGAGAGCGCGCAGATGAGCCTGTTCGGAGCCTTCTGATGCTTTTAGCGGTTCGATTTTATAATTCTTTATTAGAAATCAACTCCCGAGATTTTTGTTCTATTTGCACAAAATTCGAAAATTTTTCAATAAAATCAGGTTAATTTGAGGTGAGATATTGAAAAATCTGAAATTAAAGCATATAATGTTAATAATATTATATACCACGATTCTGATTTTCTTCTTCATCCATATGAAGGACGTAATCTCAGCATTGGGTACGGTTTTCCGCGTCATTGCGCCGGTGCTCTACGGTCTGGTCATCGCTTATCTGATGAACTCACCCTATAAGCTCTTCCGCGACCACGCCTTCAAGAAGATGGGCGCCAAGCACAAATGGCTCCAGCGCCTGCGTAAGCCGCTGGCGCTGGTGCTGTCGTATGTGATCGTCATCGGTATCGTTGCGTTCTTGATCGGTACGCTGATCCCGGAGCTGTCCTCCAGCGTGTCGACCCTGATCGACAACATCCCGGCGTATAAGGAAGCCGTGATCGACGCTTCGGATAAAGTGGTCGTGTTCGTACATGATACGACCGGCTATAACCTCTACGATCAGGTGACCTACAACTCCCTTGTCTCCCTGATCACCGGCAACGATATCCCGAAGTTCATCAGTAATATCTTCACCAATGTCGTTCCGTCCGCGTGGACGACTATCGTCGGCATCGGTTCGGGTCTGTATAACTGGGGTCTGGGACTGATTATCTCCATCTACCTTTTGGTAGGGAAGGAGAAGCTGCTCAGACAGTTCAAGCTCGCGATCATTGCCTATACGCCCGAGAAGTTCCATTCCCGCTTCTTCAAGGTCGCGGACGTATTCAACAATAAATGCGGTAAGTTCATCGTCGGTAAGATCATCGACTCCTCGATCATCGGCGTGATGTGCTTCATCGGCATGTCCATCTTCCGCTTCCATTATCCGCTTCTCATCAGCTGCATCATCGGGGTGTTCAACCTGATCCCGTTCTTCGGTCCGATCATCGGCGCGATCCCCACGATCATCCTGCTCTTGATCATCGACCCGTGGGAGGCGCTGGGCTTTGCAGTGTTCCTGATCGTTCTTCAGCAGATCGACGGAAACTTCCTCGGACCCAAGATCCTCGGCGAGTCGGTCGGTATCTCCGGCTTCTGGATCATGGTCTCCGTCATCGTCGGCGGCGGACTCTTCGGCGTACCGGGAATGCTGTTGGGCGTACCGGTGTTCGCGGCGATCTACACGCTGGTCGATGCGGGCGTGATGCGGAGATTGAAAAAGAAACAAATTTCAGCGGACGACGTTGCACCTCCCGTGGAGGAGGATCCTCCCAAGCCCCCGCGTAAGGGTCTCAAGGACAACCCTCTGGTGGAGAAGGCGTCGGAGCTGATCAATAAAGGCAAAAAAAGTAAATAATGCATTTGTTTTACTTAGGAGGTTTTAAGATGCAAATGAAAAAAGTAGTTAGCTTGATCATGGTTGTTGCCGTGTTGCTGACTGTTGCGGTCATCCCGGGCGCCTTCTCGGCTGCCAACACGGATACTGCGGCGACTGCAGCGGGTATCGACTATGCTCTCGCGCCCAACATCCAAAGCGGTAATATCCTGCACGCGTTTAACTGGCGCATGCGCGATCTCGTGAAGTATGCTCCCGAAATCGCTCAGGCCGGTTACACTTCCGTCCAGATATCTCCGATCCAGGCGACCAAGGTCACTGCCAACGACGGTTCCTATGCAACTGACTGGTGGTCCTTCTATCAGCCGACCGATATGAAGATCGGTAACGCTCTCGGTACTGCCGCAGAGCTGAAGGCTGCTACCGACGAGCTGCACAAGTACGGCATCAAGGTCGTAGCCGACGTCGTTACCAACCACGTTCAGAACAGCGACTCCAAGAAAGAGTCTATGAACGTTGCTCCCGCTCTGAGAAGCACCGCTACCGGCGCTCGCTACAGCCTGACAAACCATCCTGTCAAAACCGATGATTCTTCCCGTAAGAACCAGGTTCAGGGCGACCTCGGCGGTCAGCTCTCCGACATGAACACCGGCCTCAAGGCGTATCAGAACTACGTCATCGACAACCTGCTCAACCCGCTGGCTGACAACGGTGTCGACGGCTTCCGTTTCGACGCTGCGAAGCACATCGAGACTCCCGACGACGGTGAGTTTGCTTCCGATTACTGGCCGACCGTCACCAACGCGATCAAGGCTAAGAACGCCAACGCCTACATCTACGGCGAGGTTCTCGCTACCGGCGGCAAGTTCAATATCTCTTCCTACACCAAGTACATGAGCGTCACCGACTACAACTTCGGTGCGACCGTTCGTACCGCTCTGGGCAACAAGAACGCTTCCAACCTCGTCAACTACGGTTACAGCGGCACCCAGAAGAACCAGAACGTCCTGTGGGTAGAGTCTCACGATAACTTCTGTGAGGGCGTGTCCACCGATGCTCTCTCCAAGAAACAGCAGATCCTCGGCTGGGCTGCGATCGGCTCCCGTGCTGACGCTCCCGCTCTGTTCTTCGTTCGTCCCAAGCATGAGGCGATCGACTCCGCGGGCTTCATCAAGTATGATGATCTGATGGGCGCTCCCGGTTCTGCGGACACCTGGAAAGACCCGACCGTTGTTGCTGTCAACAAGTTCAAGAACGCGTTCGTCGGTCAGTCCGAGAACACCACCGCTTCCGGCGCTAACCTGTTCGTACAGCGCGGCACCGCCGGTATGGTCATCGTCAACCTGAACGGTACTTCCACCACCATCAACCAGGCTTGCTCCATGGCGGCAGGCTCCTATAAGGATCAGGTTTCCGGCGCTACCTTCCAGGTATCCGGCGGCAAGATCTCCGGTACTGTCGGTTCCACCGGCGTTGCTGTTGTCTACAACACCACCGCTCAGAACTCTGCTCCCGAGATCACTCTGTCCCTGAACAACACCGAGCTCACCCCTGAGGTTCTCAGCCGCTATACTGCTGCGACTGCTGATATCAAGGTCACTCTGAAGAACGCCACCTCCGGTACCATCAAGGTCTCCAACCTCGACGCGGTTTCCGTGAACAACGGCGACACCACCTTCAAGCTCAACAGCTCCATTCCTTACGGCAAGAGCGTTGATATCACCGTTACCGCGACCAACGGCTCCAAAACCGTTGAGCGCACCTACAACATCAAGAAGAAGAACCCGAGCGAGACCAAGAAGGTCTACTTCGATAACACCAACATGAAGTTTCCGTTCGTTTATGTCTTCTGCAAGAGCGGCATTTCTCCCAGCACCAAGCTCGGTAACTACGACGCTTATCAGCTCACCGCGGTTTCCGGTCAGGAGAACCTCTACAGCTACACCGTTCCCGCAGGCACCAATTACGTCAAGTTCAATGAAGGCTTCATCGGTTCTCAGTATACCGATAAGTCTCATACAGACGCTTACGGACGCTGCCATCTGTTCCACAGCTTCTCCGAGTGCGGCGGCTACTGCGGCCGTACCATGCCTGAGACCGTTGTCAACTACGGTACCGCGAACTCTGCGGCAAACCGTGAGAACGGCGGCTATGAGCTCGTCGGCGCGATGATCCTCCGCGACCTCCGCTTCGAGGACTACGGCGAGTATCCTGTTGCTACCCTGACCGCTGCTGATACCACTCTCTCCGGCGGCGTCGTGATCGAGCCCACCACTCCCGCTCCGACAGAGCCTGCTCCGACTACTCCCGCTCCCACTCAGCCCTCCGGCAAGAAGCTCCTCCGCGGCGACGTTGACTTTGACGGCGAGGTCATGATCCTCGACGCTTCCAGAATTCAGCGTCATACGGCAGAGATGGAGCCCGCTTTGACTGCGGACGGTCTCCTTGCGGCTGACGTTAACGGCGACGGCGAAGTTCAGGTTGACGATGTTACCTTCATCCAGCGTTACCTTGCCGATATGGGCAATCCCTATCACATCGAGGAATACTTCTACACCGGCGGTGAGGTCGTAGAGCCTACTACCGCTCCCGCTCCGACGGATGCTCCCACTCCCACCGAGACTCCTGCTCCCACTCAGGGCAAGGAGCTCGTCAAGCTGTCCAATAAGTTCGTTGCGCTGATCTACTGTGAAGAGTTCGGTACCACCGACGCTGACAGAACCAAGAAAGTCGCGATGGACGACTACGGCAGACTGACCTATGATTTCCCGGCTGCGAGCTATGTATTCGTCCGCAACTACAACACCGGCGTTCAGTACTGCACCGACGGCTGGTCGAACTTTGCGAACCCTGTCACCCTCGTGAACGAGGCTGACCTGACCGGTACCTTCGATAAGATGTACGTTCCCGCAGGCCCTCATACCCTGTATCTGCAGCCCGGCGACGGCGACACCTTCGTCTTAGGCTTTGACACCTATGACAATCCTGTCATCGTCGATCCCACTACCGGCGGTAACACCGATCCTACCACCGGCGGCAACACCGAGCAGGTCTCCTTCCTGCTGACCGATAACTTCGGCTGGGGCTCCGCGTATGTATATGCTTGGGATGCTGATGGCAACGCGCTCAACGGCGAGTGGCCGGGCGCCGCTCAGGCGGAGACCATCACGAACGAATATGGTGAGACCCAGTTCCGTTGCTATGTTCCCGCGGGCGCTGTCGGCGTCATCCTGAACAACGGCAAGGGCGCTCAGACTGAGGATATCAAAGATTTCGGTACCTATGACGGCTACTGGATGGATGGCAGCAAGAATGCTCAGGGTCATTATAAAGTGACCGGCTGGAACTATTGATCATATCCTGTTGTTGAATACTAAATAAAATCGCAGGCTGTCGCAGAAATGCGGCAGCCTGTTTTGTGCTTCTGAGCTTATGCGGATGTGAAAAAGCGCCCGGATCACTCCGAGCGCTTTTTGAAATATTGACTTTTTGACCTTGAATCATTATACTGTAAAAGGCTTCAATTCCTCGATGAAGCTGTCAAGCTCTTCGCCCTCGGCTTCCAGCGCGACCGGCTTGTCCAGATCGAGAGACAGGATCCCGACGATGGAATGTGCGTCGATCGAATACTCATTGTGATTGAGCGTGATCCGGATTTGAGGATATTTCGCGGTCAGCGCTACGAATGCGCGCGCCGCGTCAATGCCTTTGATAGTGATATCGGTAGAATACATAGAACCCCTCCAAGTTCCTCTATCTTATCACTTTCTTCGTACTTTATCAACAGCAAAAACGCTGAATATTTCCCCTAATTTCGTGGTGATTTTATTTGAAATTTTATTCTATTACCTTAGGCTGTAAGGTCAACCAATATGAATCGGAGATGATGGCGGAGCTTCTGCTCAGCGCGGGCTATACCAAGGCGGAGAGCTACGCGGAATGTGACGTTTGCATCATCAATTCCTGCACCGTGACCGCCACCGGCGACGCGAAGAACCGCAAGTATATCCACCGCGTCCGCAGAGAGAATCCGAACTGCATCATCGTGCTGTGCGGCTGTATGCCGCAGGCGTTCTCCGACGATTTCGCGCTGTTCTCTGAGTGCGATATCGTGATGGGCAACACCGCGAGGAGGGAGCTTGTTCCTGCGCTTGACGAATTCCTGACCACACGTCAGCCGATCGTGCGGATCACCCCGCATGAAAAGGGCGAGAGCTTTGAGCAGATGACGATCTCCGCCTTCAATGAGCGCACCCGCGCCTGCATCAAGATTCAGGACGGCTGTAACCGCTTCTGCACCTACTGTATCATCCCGTACGCCCGCGGCAGAGTGCGCTCAAAGCCGCTCGACGAGCTGAAAAAAGAAGCCGAAACGCTCGCGCGAAACGGCTTCAGGGAGATCGTATTGGTCGGCATCAACCTCAGCGCCTACGGCGAGGAGCTGGGGCTCGGACTGGACGACGCGGTCACAGCGGTCTGCGCTGTCGACGGGATCGAGCGCGTGCGTCTCGGCTCCATTGAGCCGGAACGTATGACGGCGGATATCTTAGAGAAATTCGCCGCTGAGCCGAAATTCTGCCCGCATTTCCATCTGAGCTTACAGGCGGGCTGTGACAATACCTTGAAGCGCATGCGCCGCCATTATGATACCGCCGAGTATGCCCGCATCGTCGGGGATATCCGCAGGTTGTTCGAGAACCCCTCTATCACTACGGACGTGATGGTCGGCTTTGTCGGCGAGACGCAGGAGGACTTTGACGCGTCTGTCGCCTTCTGCGATCGGATCGGCTTCGCGAAAACGCATGTGTTCCCGTATTCGCGCCGCAAGGGCACCGTCGCCGATCGGATGGACGGTCATATCGACGAGCATGTCAAGCACGAACGCGCCGATATCATGATCGCGCATACCCTGCAGGAGCAGAGAGCCTTCATGCAGTCGCAGGTCGGTCGTGTTGAGGACGTCCTCTTTGAGACGAAGGCGCGCGACGGCGCTTTTGAAGGCTATACCAAGAATTATACGAAGGTCAAGGTCAAAGACGACGGTGTCAAGGGCGGCGAGATCGTCAGGGTGCGGCTCGTCGAGGCGCACGACGACTACTGCGTCGGCGAGGTGCTGAGATAACGCATCACGTTCTCGATCTCTTTCTTGCCCTCCTCACTGTGCAGGCTGTCGAAGCTGTACAGCATGAAGCCGTCCGCGCCCTTCTCCCGCGCGATCTCCAGTTCCGTTTTCAGAATGTCGCTGTTGTCGAGCCATGTACCCTCGTCAGCGTCCGTGCCCGCTTTATAGGCGGGGACGCCCGCGTACAGCTTTAACTGATCATGCCGTTTGAGCTTCAGCCAATCGTTCAAGCTGTCCTCATATCCCAGAGACGGATTGTCGATGGAATAGTAAAGCTGAGGACAGATGTAGTCGATGTAGCCTTCCTCCGCGCACCATGTCTCCACGTCTGCGTAGAGCGCGGCGTTGTTATCGAGATTTCCCTGCGGAGAAATGCCGAACAGAATATCGGGCTTTGCCTGATGGACGGCTTCATAGACCGCCTTCACCATCTTGTTGACGTTATTTCTGCGGAAATCATCGAGGGAGAGGGGAGAATCGGTTTGACCTGCATAGGCTTCATAGTCTTTTTGGTCAAAGTCTCCGTCCTCAGAAGAATCGAGATAGGGCGGATAAAAATAATCGTCGAATTGGATGCCATCCACATCGTAGTTCTCGGCGATCTCCGCCGCGCCGTCCACGATCAGGTGAATCGCATCCTCAGACGCGGGGTTGAGATAGGTCTCGCCGTCCACGACGACGCCGAGAGACGTATCACGCACATACGGGTGGCTGTCGCAC
>CACYFH010000002.1:71148-99136 GCA_902773635.1 uncultured Ruminococcus sp.
CGTGCACGGCGATATCCTCCGCGTGCGCCTTCTCGATGATATACGCGAGCGGGTCGTAGCCGGGATTTTTACCTTGCGTGCCCGTGAGGATGTGCGACCACGGATAATACCGCGAGGGGTAGAGCGCGTCACAGAAGGGGCGCACATGCACGACCATGGTGTTGAGATTGTCCGCTTTCATCTCGCTGACGATCGCGTCGATCTTCCCCTTGAAGGCGGTCTCCGGATCGGCTTCATTCTCCACGTCCAGGGTCATGAAGGTCACCCACACGCCGCGCATTTCTTCTGCGGATTCTGCGGAATCCTTTGTGGAAGCGTCAGCTTTCTGCGGCTTTTCGGAAGGGGATTTCTTACCATTCCCGACGAAGAAAACCGCCCCCGCTAAACAGATAAATGCCAGAATGACCGGCAAAATACGTTTCATTTCATCACTCCGAGGTTCTTTTGAAATACTTTATCATTTATTTCGTCATTATCAATATCATCGCGCTGATCGTCACCGTGCATGACAAAAACGCCGCGACCCGCGGCTCATGGCGCGTCAAGGAACGCACGCTCATGCTGATCTCCGCGCTCGGCGGCGCTCCGGTGATGTATCTGACGATGCTCACCATCCATCATAAGACCCGCAAACCGCTCTTCATGGTCGGCATCCCGCTGATATTCGTCGCGGAATGTGCGATCGCATTTTTGGTGCTTCGCTATGGCTTTGGGATATTATGAGCTGACCGTCGGAAAGCAGAACGACGGCACGACGCTGAAAACCTTCTTGAGGAAGGAATGCGGCATTTCCGCGCGTTCCATGACCGTCCTCAAATACGCGGGGATGGGCGTCACGCGCCGCGGCGAAGAGATACGGGCGCATGATATCCTCTATGCGGGCGACGTCGTGATCATTCAGCTTCCCGAGGAAAAGAGCGGGATCACACCGGTCGAAGGCGCACTTGATATCCTCTTGGAGGACAGATATCTCCTGCTCGTCAACAAGCCCGCCGATATGCCGGTGCACCCGACGAAGATTCACCAGACGGACACGCTCGCGAATCTCGTGGCGGCGTATCAGCAGAGAAGGGGAGAGGACTACACCTTCCGCGCGCTGAATCGGCTGGATAAGGATACCTCCGGCTGTGTGCTGATCGCCAAGGACAGGATCGCCTATTCTCTGATGCAACCGACCGTCCGCAAGACGTATGTCGCCGTTTGTGAGGGAGAAATCAGCGAAAGCGGAACTGTCGATATGCCGATCGGACTCTCCGATAACAGCAGGATCGTCCGCTGTATCCGCGAGGACGGCGACCGCGCTGTCACGCATTATCAGCCGATCAAGGTCGCGAACGGTCACACGCTCTTGGAGCTGTGGCTCGAGACAGGCCGCACCCATCAGATCCGCTGTCACATGAGCAGTATCGGGCACCCTCTCGCGGGCGACGATCTCTACGGCGGGAGCTTGGAGCATATCGCAAGACAGGCGCTCCATTGCCGCAATATGCGCTTTATTCATCCCGTCAGCGGGGAAGAGATCTATGTAACCACTCAGATCCCATCGGAATTCCTTAAGATCATCAATTAGCGGATGCGGATCCTCTCCTTGCGGTTCACGCCGCGAATACCGCCCAACGCGCCGCACAAGAGCAGAACGACCGCGCGGATCAGGGTCAGGATGCCGATATCGTTCTCCGGCAAGCTCATGCCGACGATGAACGTGACCAGCAGAGCGACCGCGCCGACCAGCAGTCCGACGATCAGCCCGCGATTTTTCGCGATCGCGGCGGCGATGAACGCGCCGATCAGGACACTCACGCCCTCGAGCCCGACCATCACATAGTCGATGATCCCGTAGGGCAGACCGTCCATCATATTCAGAACGAACGCAAAAATACAGCTCAATAGCCCGCACAGCACGGCGGCGACCAAAAGACCGATCGCACAGCCCTTCAAAATGCGTTTGGGTTCAGCAGAAACAGACATAAAAAATCACCCCTGTACATCCTATGCAGGGGTGATGATTTTTATTCTGTTTTGGTTTACTGGTTGTTCTTCTTGGCTTCCTTTTCTTCCTTGGCAGCCTGCTTTGCGGCTTTCTTCGCCTCGCGTCTCTCCTGGAGCTCCTTGAGCTTATCCTCCTTGGTGGGAGCGGGAGCCGGAGCCTTGGACGGTGTATCAACGCTGGAGATCGCCCACTTCTTGAACTTCATCTTGGTGCGGTCGGGACCGGTCTCGATGACGAAAGCGTCCTCATCCTCTTTAACGGCGATGATTCTGCCCTGAATACCGCCGATGGTCGTGATATCGTCGCCGACCTCGATGTTATTGCGCATTTCCTGTTCTTTCTTCTTCTTCTTGGAGTTCGGTCTGATGAGCAGGAAATACAACGCAGCGAAAAGCGCTACATAGACAAGTATAATGATCCAACTATTTCCACCCATGTTCATGGTAAATCATTCCTTTCAACATAATTCCAAATCATTATAACAGATATTCGATCCAATTGCAAGAAAAAAATGAATCAGATCAGATTTTTATGTATTTGTCAGATCCTCTTGTCCAGGACCTCACGGTATTTGCGGTAGAATTCTTCAAAGCGACCTTCATCCAGCGCTTCTCTGATGCGCTCCATGAGGGTGTTGTAGAACCAGAGATTGTGCATCACCGCGAGCCGCATGCCGAGCATCTCCTTCGCCTTCTGCAAATGGCGGATGTAGGCGCGGGAATGTCGCTGACAGACAGGACAGTCGCAGGCGCTGTCGATGGGGGAGTCGTCCAGTTCATATTTTGCGTTGTTGATATTGATGATGCCGTTCCATGTAAATAAATGACCGTGGCGCGCGTTGCGCGAGGGCATGACGCAGTCGAAGAGATCGACGCCCCTGTGCACGGCTTCAAGGATATTGACCGGCGTGCCGACGCCCATGAGGTAACGCGGCTTATCAGCGGGTGCAAAGGGTTCGACCGCTTCGATGATCTCGTACATCGTCTCGGCAGGCTCGCCGACCGCGAGACCGCCGATCGCATAGCCGTCTAAGCCAAGCTCCGCGATCGCCTTCATGTGGTCGATTCTCAGATCGCGGAAGGTCGCGCCCTGGTTGATGCCGAAAAGCATCTGGCGTGGGTTGATTGTGGTCTCCAGGCTGTTCAGCCTGTCCATTTCCGCTTTACAGCGATAGAGCCAGTTGGTGGTGCGCTTGACGGACGCCCGCGCGTATTCATAGGGCGCGGGATTCTCGACGCATTCGTCGAACGCCATCGCGATCGTCGAGCCTAGGTTGCTCTGGATCTGCATGCTCTCCTCAGGTCCCATGAAGATGCGCCTGCCGTCGATATGGGAGTTGAAGACGACGCCTTCCTCCCTGATATTGTTCAGCTTTGCGAGCGAGAACACCTGAAAGCCGCCCGAATCCGTGAGGATCACGCCGTCCCAGCCGGTCATTTTGTGGAGACCGCCGAGCTGCTTGACCGTCTCGTCACCGGGTCTGAGGTGTAGGTGATAGGTGTTGCTCAGCATGACCTGCGTTTTGATGTCCTTCAAATCATATGCGGAGAGTCCGCCCTTGATCGCGCCGCAGGTGGCAACGTTCATGAACGCGGGCATCTGTACCGTGCCGTGAGGAGTGACGAATTCGCCGCGCCGCGCGTTGCCTTCTTTTTTCAACAGTTTATACATAGTGTTTCCTTTGCTTACAGTAATGCCATCGCGTCTCCGAAGGAGAAGAAGCGGTATTTTTCTTTTACGGCAATATCATATGCCTTCATCGTTTTCTCGTAGCCGTAGAACGCGGAGACGAGCATGATCAGCGTGCTTTCGGGAAGGTGGAAGTTGGTGATCAGTCCGTCGAGCACCTTGAACTCAAAGCCCGGATAGATGAAGATGTCCGTGTAGCCTTCACAGGCGACGACCTCGCCGTGCTCCGCGGCGACGCTCTCCAAGGTGCGGCAGGAGGTCGTGCCGACCGCGATTACGCGCTTACCGTTTGCCTTTGTCTGCCTGATCAGCTCGGCGGTCTCAGCGGGGACTTCGTAGTGCTCGGAGTGCATTTTATGCTTGGTCACATCGTCCACCTTCACAGGGCGGAAGGTGCCCAGTCCTACATGCAGAGTGACGTAGCCGATGTTCACGCCCTTCGCCCTGATCTTATCCAGCAGCTCGTTGGTGAAGTGCAGACCGGCAGTCGGCGCGGCGGCTGAGCCGAGCTCATGGGCGTAGACCGTCTGGTAGCGCTCCTGATCCTCCAGCTTCTCGGTGATGTAGGGGGGAAGGGGCATCTGACCGATCTTGTCGAGCGTTGAGTAGATGTTTTCCTCACTCGTCAGCTCGACGATGCGGTTGCCGTCCTCGATCACGTCCACGACCTCGGCGGTGAGCAGTCCGTCGCCGAAGATGAAGCGCGTGCCGGGCTTCGCCTTCTTGCCGGGCTTGACGAGCGTTTCCCAGCGCTTGCCGTCGAGCTGCTTCAAGAGCAGAAACTCGATCTTCGCGCCGGTGTCCTCCTTATAACCGTAGATGCGGGCGGGGATGACGCGGCTGTCGTTGACGATCAGTGTGTCGCCCTCGTTGAGATAGTCGATGATGTCGTAGAAATGCTTGTGCTCGATGGAGTCGTCCTTCCTGCTGAGCACCATCAGGCGGGAGTGATCGCGCGGCTCGATGGGCGTCTGCGCGATCTGCTCCTGCGGCAGATCATAGTAAAAATCGCTTGTTTTCATATCCTGTTCCTTTGTCTGATGAATTTGTCAGGGAATTATGCAATAAAAATTGACAAATGTCCGCAACAATGGTATATTATAAGTTAATTGGATATTCGGTTCCCTGTATGAACCGACCTATAACATAATATATTATAACAGAGCAAAACTCAACTGTTTTTTGAAAATTTGGAGGAATTTGTATGAAAACTTATAATGTTGGTATCATCGGCGCGACCGGCATGGTCGGCCAGAGATTCTCTCTTCTGCTGGAGAATCACCCGTGGTTCAAGGTGACTGCGATCGCTGCTTCCAAGCGTTCCGCGGGCAAGACCTATGAGGAAGCAGTAGCCGGAAGATGGGCGATGACCGCTCCGATCCCGGAGAACATCAAGAACATGGTCATGATGGACGCGGCTGACGTTGAGGCTGTCGCCGCGAAGGTCGATTTCGTCTTCTGTGCCGTTGACATGAAGAAGGACGAGATCAAGGCGCTCGAGGAAGCGTACGCCAAGGCTGAGTGCCCCGTCATTTCCAATAACTCCGCGAACCGCGGTACGCCCGACGTCCCGATGATCGTCCCGGAGATCAACCCCGAGCATGCTGAGATCATCCACGCGCAGAGAAAGCGTCTGGGCACCAAGCGCGGCTTCATCGCCGTCAAGTCCAACTGCTCTCTGCAGAGCTATGTCCCCGCGATCCATCCGCTGAAGGAAAAGTATAAGGTCAACAAGGTCCTCGCCTGCACCTATCAGGCGATCTCCGGCGCCGGCAAGACCTTTGAGCGCTGGCCTGAGATGGTTGACAACCTCATCCCGTACATCGGCGGCGAGGAGGAGAAGAGCGAGCAGGAGCCGTTAAAGCTCTGGGGTCATATCGAGGGCGACAAGATCGTCAATGCCGACGATATCGCCATCACCGCCCAGTGTCTGCGCGTTCCCGTCTCCGACGGTCATACCGCGGCGGTATTCATGAGCTTCGGCGTGGATGAAAAGCCCTCTGTCGAGGAGATCATCGACGTTTGGAACAACTACAAGGGCAGAGCCCAGGAGCTGGAGCTTCCCTCCGCTCCCAAGCAGTTCCTGCACTACTTCACCGAGCCTGACAGACCTCAGATCAAGTCCGAGCGTATGCTCGAGGGCGGTATGGCGATCTCCGTCGGCAGACTTCGCCCCGATACCCAGTACGATATGAAGTTCGTCTGCATGTCTCACAACACCCTTCGCGGCGCGGCTGGCGGCGCGGTGCTGATGGCGGAGCTTCTGTGCGCCGAAGGCTACATGGACTGAAATTGAGTGATTAGTCGTCAGTGATTCGTGATCAGTATTATTGATTCGTCATTGAATGTTAATACTCCTTTATATCACTTTTATTAGGAGGATTTTTTATGAGTAAGCATATTTTTACGGGCGCAGGCGTTGCGCTGATTACCCCGATGCATTCCGACGGCTCCGTCAACTACGAGGAGCTCGCGCGACTGCTCGAATTCCAGGTTGAGAACGGTACCGACGCCATCATCGCGTGCGGCACGACCGGCGAGGCGGCTACCCTGACCGTGAAGGAGCACTGCGAGGTGCTGTCCTTCGTCTGCGAGCGCATCAACGGCCGTATCCCCGTTATCGCGGGCACCGGCTCCAACGACACCAACACCGCGATCGAGCTTTCTAAGTCCGCTGAGGCTTCCGGCGCCGACGCGCTGCTCTCCGTCACTCCCTATTATAACAAGACTTCCCAGACGGGTCTGATCCGCCATTTCACCACCATCGCGGATAATATCGACCTGCCGCTGATCCTGTATAACGTGCCTTCGCGTACCGGCTGCAACATCAAGCCCAAGACCTACGCGGAGCTGTGCAAGCATGAGAACATTGTCGCGACCAAGGAAGCGAACGGTGATATCTCCTCCGTTTCTCAGACGCGCTCCCTCTGCGGCGACAAGCTGGATATCTACTCCGGCAACGACGACCAGACCGTGCCCTTCATGTCTCTGGGTGCGCTGGGCGTTATCTCCGTATTCTCTAACTTCTGCCCCAAGGAGATGCATGAGATCTGCGAGCTTTGCCTGAACAATAACTTTGCGGAAGCGTCCAAGATGAACTTCCACTATGTGGAGCTGATGGATATTATGTTCTCCGACGTCAACCCGATTCCGGTCAAGACGGCGATGAACCTGATCGGCTTCAACGCGGGCGAGTGCAGACTGCCGCTCGTTCCCATGAGCTACTCCGGCTATCACGATCTGAAGGACTGCCTGCAGAAGTACAACCTGATCGGCAAGTACGCGTAATAGTATTCTGTCATTGCGAAGCCCTTGAGCGTTAGCTCAAGGGCTGTGGCAATCTCAACCGATTGATTGCCTCGGAGATATTCCCCGCAATGACTTCAATTATTTATGGGGGAATGAAAAATGATTAAAGTATTGCTGAACGGCTGTCTCGGTAAGATGGGACACGCTGTCGAGGATTGTATCAACGAGCGTGAGAACGTGGTCGTCTCCTGCGGCGTGGATATCGCCGAGGGTGAGAAGGCGTACCCCGTCTACACCTGCTTTGTGGACGTGCAGGAGACCCCTGACGTCATCATCGACTTTTCCAATCCGCTGGTGCTCGACGATATGCTCAGCTTCGCGCTCGCGCATAAAACGCCCGTGATCATCTGCACCACCGGCTTCTCCGAGGCGCAGGTCGAGAAGATCCATGACGCCGCAAAGACCATCCCGGTGTTCTACTCCGGCAACATGTCTCTGGGCGTGAACGTGCTGATCGCACTGTCCAAAATGGCTGCGGGCGTGCTCTCCGATACCTTCGATATCGAGATCATCGAGAAGCACCATAACCGCAAGCTCGACGCGCCCTCCGGCACGGCGCTGATGATCGCCGACGGTATCAGCGAGGTTATGACGGACGCGCAGTATACCTACGACCGCCACGCCTACCGCAGAAAGCGCGAGCATAACGAGATCGGGATCCACTCCATCCGCGGCGGCACGATCGTCGGCGAGCATGAGGTCATCTTTGCCGGTCACGACGAGGTCGTCTCCATCAAGCACCAGGCGCAGTCGAGGGGCGTGTTCGCCTCCGGCGCGGTCAACGCGGCTGTGTTCATGAAGGACAAGCCCGCCGGCATGTATGATATGGGCGATCTGCTCCGCAACAACTGATTTTTGAAAATGAATTGCTAACACCTCTGATTCTCTGTCATAAACTGATAGGGAACAGAGGTGTTATTATTATGGATTTACAATTGATCTTACTGCCTTCCGTGACCTACGCGATGAAGGCGAAAAATATACTCGACCGCCATCAGATCCGCTCCTTTATCCAGCGCACGCCGAAGAACGCCGCCGTGCGCTCCTGCGGCTATTGCCTCTTCGTGCCCGACCGCACGGATGAAGCGGAGCGGCTCCTTCGTAAGAGCGGCGTGCGCGTTCTCGGCAGAGCGGAGCGTGAGCGCCTATGATCTATCTGGATAACTCCGCGACCACCTTCCCGAAGCCGCAGAATGTCACGCTCGCGGTGAACCGCGCCCTGCGGGAGTACGGCTTCAATCCCGGACGCGGAGGGTATCGGCAGTCCGTGGTGACGGCGCAGAGGATATTCGAGGCGCGTTCGCTGATCAAGGATTTTTTCGGCATGGCAAATGAGGAGAACGTCATCTTCACCGGCGGCTGTACGCAGGCGCTCAATACCGTAATCAAGGGATTCCTCCATAAGGGCGACCATGTGGTGATCTCGTCCTTTGAGCACAACGCCGTCCTGCGCCCCTTGCAGAGCTTGAAGGACAGTGGGATGATCACCTACAGCGCCGCAGAGGTCGTCCCCGGAGACGATGACCGGACGCTATCGAACTTCCGCAAGGCGATCAACGCCAAAACGCGGCTTTTCGTCTGCACCCATGCGTCGAACGTGTTCGGCAATATTCTCCCGACCAAGCGTCTCTGCGCGCTGGCGCACCATTACGGAGTTTTGTTCTGCCTTGACGCGGCGCAGACGGCTGGCGTGCTCCCGATCAATATGCAGGAGGACGGCTATGATTTCGTCTGCTGTGCGGGGCATAAATATCTCTACGGTCCGATGGGGACGGGACTTCTCCTGATCGGAGAGGATCGTGCGCTTGATCCTTTGATCGAGGGCGGCACCGGGAGCGAGAGCGCGGACGCGAGGATGCCGTCCTATTATCCCGACCGACTGGAAGCGGGCACGCTGAACGTTCCGGGTATCTTCGGGCTGTCTGCAGGCGTGCGTTTTGTAAAGGAACAAGGGATCGAGCAAATTTATCGGAAGGAAACGCGCCTGATCACGCGCCTGCATGAACGGCTGAACAGCATCAAGGGTGTTACCGTTTACGGAAAAGGTGAAGGTATTCGCAGCGTACCTGTTCTGGCATTCACACTCGATAAAACGGACAGCGAGAAAGCGGCTTCCATGCTCGGAGAAAAGTTCGGCGTCGCCGTGCGCGGAGGGCTTCACTGTGCGCCGCTCGCACACCGCACGATGGGCACGATCGAGCGCGGCGTCGTCCGTGTTGCGCCTTCCGTTTTCACGACAGAACGTGAAATTGCGCTTTTCGCTAATGCTGTCGAACGGTTATGAGAATTGTTTAGGAAAAATGACGAATTTTCCTTGAAATCGCTATCCTACTGTGATACAATAAATTTGATTATGATAACTTGCCCCCGAATCGGGCGGTTTGCTTCAAAGGATTGTATCTATGAATAACATTATGTCCACCATATGGGCAACACTCAAGACTTTTCAGCTCAAAGACGCGATCGATATTCTCGTCATTTCGCTGATTTTATATTATCTGTTTAAGCTCTTTCGTCAAAGCCGTTCCGGCCAGCTCGTCAAGGGCTTGGTCGTTCTGGTAGTGGCTTACGGTCTGTCCGCCATCTTCAACCTGACGATGGTCAACTATATCCTGCGTTCTCTGTTTGAGTTCGCGGTCATCCTGGTCGTCGTCGTGTTCCAGCCGGAGCTGAGAAACGCGCTGGAGCGTCTGGGACGGAACAAAACGCTCAAGAACATCGTCAACACCAATAACCCGCAGACCAATGAAGCGGCGGTGCTCAAGGCGATCGGCGACGTCTCCGACGCGTGCGCGGTGTTCTCTAAGGCGAAAACCGGCGCGCTGATCTGCTTTGAGCGCGACAGCCTACTCAATGAGATCGCCAATACCGGTACCGCTCTGAACAGCGATACCTCCGCCGCTCTGCTCGGCAACATCTTCTACAACAAAGCGCCCCTGCATGACGGCGCGATGATCATTCGCGAAGGCAAGGTGCTCGCGGCAGGCTGTATCCTCCCGCTGACCAAGAGCCTGAACGTCAGCCAGTCGCTCGGCACGCGCCACAGAGCCGCGATCGGTCTGAGCGAGGAGAGCGACGCCGTCGTCGTTGTTGTCTCTGAGGAGACCGGCACGATTTCGATCGCCCTGGGCGGTACGCTGATCCGCGACTTCAACCGCAACACCCTTTACGATAAGCTTGTGGAGCTGATCATTCCCGGCGAGCGGGAGCGTTCCAATCTGCTTTCTGCTATCTTCAAAAACAGAAAGGAGAAGAACAATGAACAGCAATAAAAACAAGAGCTTCCTGTCCCGCTTCTTTTCCCACAACATCACCCTGCTGGTGCTCGCGTTCATCATCGCCTTCACCGCGTGGTTCATCATCAGCGCGAATTCCGAGACGGAAGCGAACGTCACCATCGACAAGATCCCTGTCAATATCGACCTGACGGAGGAGGCTGTGAACAGCGGCTTGCAGGTGTTCAACGGCGATACCATCACCGCGTCCGTTGAGGTCAGCGGCAACCGCGTGGTCGTCGGCTCGCTCACCGCGTCCGATATCTCCGTTTCCGCGAACCAGAGCAGCTCCATCATTTCTCCCGGCACCTACACCCTCGCGCTGACCGCGAAGAAGGTCGGACTGAAATCCAACTATAATATCGTGTCCTCCGTGACCCCGCCGAGTATCTCCGTCTTTGTCGACAGAGCGAAGGAGCAGGAGTTCACGATCGACAACCGTCTCTCGGTTGAGATCGACGACAGCAACCACTACGCCAGCACCTCGCTCTCTCAGAACAAGGTGATCCTCTCCGGTCCTGAGACGATGGTGAACCGCATCGCGACCGTAGCGGTCGTCGATACCGTTACCCCCGACGATAATAAAAAGCAGACGGTGCAGGAGAAGCTGGTCTATCTCGATAGCAACGATAACAAGCTCGACCTCCCGCTGGTTGTGACGGACGTGGAAACGGTGGAAGCAACCATCCAGGTGCTCCCCGTCAAGTCTTTCGACCTCGCGGTGGAGATCAGCAACGCGCCCTCCGGTGCGCCTTCCGTCAGTATCTCTCCGTCCTCCGTCAAGATCGCGGGTCCTCAGGAGACGCTTGACGACCTTGCCGACAAATCCGGCGACTGGGTGATCGGCAAGCTCGATTACTCCAAGCTGAGCAATAAGAAGGAAACGCAGAAGTTCGATCTCTCTCTGCCGACCGGCTGTAAGATCATCTCCGGCGAGACGACCGCGACCGCGACCGTCGACCTGAGCGACTACTCCAAGAGCGAGGTCACCTGCAAGATCTCCAGCAGGCTCGACGCGACGACCTACACGGCGGTGTACGCGACCAACAACATCGGCGTGACCGTCTGCGGCCCCGAGGATCTGCTCAGCTCGATCTCCGCGTCCGATATGACCGTGATCGCCGACTTCACCGGTCTTTTAGATAACCTCAAGACGGGCAGCTCTATCTCCCTGAGCGTTCCGTTGAAGATTTCGTTCAGCTCCGCCTATTCCGAGTGCTGGGTTTCCGGCTCCTACACGGCGAATGTGAATGTGACAAAGAAATAGCATAAAAATCAACCGCACTGTTTGGCAAACGCCGTGACAGTGCGGTTTTTGTTTGTGATTAATAGGAATTGTTGTTCAGATATTTGTAGCGGTTGTTTTTCAGCCTTCCGGTGGGTGCGTCCACGGCTCCTTTGCGGTAGTAAACGCTTTGTACCAGCCCGATCCCGATCATGACGGATAGGAGCGACGTGCCGCCCGAGGAGAAGAAGGGGAGAGTGATGCCGACGACCGGGAGCAGTCCGAGCACCATGCCGATGTTGATGACCGTCTGGACGCCGATCATGGAGAACACGCCGACGCAGATCATCCTGCCGAGGTAATCGCGCGCGGACATCGCGTTGATGATCAGCTTCACGCAGATGAACAGCAGGATCGAGAGCAGTAAGAGACAGCCGATGAAGCCCAGCTCCTCGCCCGCGACGGTGAAGATGAAGTCGTTCTCCTGTTCGGGGACGATGCCTGTCTCGACGCGTGGGCCGTTCCCGAGTCCCGTTCCGGTCAGTCCGCCGGATGCGATGGAGACCTTACCCTGATATTGCTGCCAGCCGTAGTTGGTCAGCGCGTTGCCGTCGATATCAAAGATCGCCGTGAAGCGGTTCTTGTGCTCATTGTTGAGGAAATACGTCCACAGGAGCGGGATACCCGCCGCGAGAAGCAGGAGCATGATCAGGAAATACCGTAGCTGAACGCCGCCGATGAAGCACATGATCAGGAACATGAAGAGGAAGATCAGCACCGTGCCGTCGTCGCCCTGCATGTGGATCAGCGCGACCGGGATCGCCATGTGGATGACCAGTGAGAGCACGCCCGACAGCCGATAGAGCATTTCATTTTCTTTGAGCACTTGTAAATGTTTTGAGAAGGTGATGATGAAGAACACCTTGACCAATTCGGAGGGCTGGAAGCTCAGTCCGCCCGGCAGGGTGATCCACGCAGTGTCGTCCGTGCCCGTGACGTTGCGTCCGATCACGAACACCAGCGCCAGCAGGACGAGCGACAGCCCCATCAGGAGCCACCACATCCGCGCGATGAAGCGGTAGTCGATGAAGGTCAGCGCGATCGCGGCAGCGTAGCCGAGCACCAGCGCGAGGATCTGCGGCGTCATGTAGCTGTAATTCGAAGATCGCTCCATCGAGCTGATCAGGAACAGGCTGTAGACCGACGCGGAGATCGCCAAAAGCCAGAGGATCATATCCGATTTGGTGAAGAAATTCTTGAAGCCTTTGAGAATATTCGCCATTTTTTAGTCGATAGTTGGTAGTTGGTGGTTTGTAGTTTGCTTTCAATGCTTTCATTATAATCAAACGCCGTATGAAATACAAGCCAAATCTTTGTAATAAATTATTTAATTTTGCCTTTCGGCATTATGAGCGCAGTTCTTTATGTTAGAATATGTATTTAGAGATTTGGGAGATTGCTATGATCAGATTGGATTCACCTTCAACTGAATATACCGAAGCGTTGGGCGCGAAGATCGCCTCCTTGCTCAAAGGCAGGGAAATGATCGCCATGTTCGGCGACCTCGGCGCGGGCAAGACCGCCTTCACGCGCGGGCTTTGCGCGGGGCTTGGGATCACCGACGGCGTGAGCAGTCCGACCTTCGCCATCGTTAACGCATATCAGGGGAAATTTCCTGTCTATCACTTCGATATGTACCGCATCACGAACGCCGACGATCTCTTTGCTGTCGGATATTACGATTACCTCGGCACGGGCGTCATCATCATCGAGTGGAGCGAGAATATCGAGGAAGAGCTTGAACCCGACTGCATCCGCGTCACCATCCGCAAGACGGAGAACGAGAATGAGAGAATCTTTGAGATAGAGGGGCTGGACGAATATGCTGATGTACTCTGTTGATTCCACCGCGTCGTCGGCTTCCGTCTGTCTGACCGAGGACGGCAGGATCCTCGCGGATTTCTACCTGAATAACGGCTTGACCCACAGCCAGACGCTGATGGCGATGACCGAGTCCATGCTCTCCATCGCCGGGAAGCAGGCGCATGAGATCGACCTTTACGCCGTGAACAGCGGTCCCGGTTCCTTCACCGGCGTGCGCATCGGCGTGAGCGCCGTCAAGGGCATGGCGTATGCGGCGGACAAGCCGTGCGTCGCTGTCTCCACCCTCCTGAGCATGGCATATAACGCTCTTGGAATGTACACGGTCGTCTGTGCCTGCATGGACGCGCGGCGCAGTCAGGTCTATAACGCCCTGTTCCGCGTCAGCGGCGAGCGTGTCGAGCGTATCACCGAGGACAGAGCGATCGGGGTCAGCGAGCTGTTGCAGGAGCTTTCCGCATATGACGAACAGATCCTCCTGATCGGCGACGGCGCGGAGCTGGTCGCAAAGTCCAACGAGCGCGGGAATATCATTCTTGCACCTGCACATCTAAGGTATCAGCGAGCCTCATCCACAGCGGCTGCGGCTCTCGAGCTATACAACAGGGGAGAGGTCGTCTCTCCTGCGGCGCTCATGCCGCGCTATCTGAGACTCTCTCAGGCGGAGCGCGAGCGTCAGGAAAAAGTTCAGAAAGGATAATACTATGATTGCTATCGGCTGTGACCACGGCGGCATCAATATCAAGAACGCCGTCATCGAGTACATGAAGAAGAACGGGATCGAATACAAGGATTTCGGCTGCTATACGACGGAGAGCGTCGACTATCCTGTCTACGCTTATCAGGTCGCGAAAACCGTCGCGGACGGCGAGGCGGAGCTGGGCATTATCTGCTGCGGCACCGGCATCGGCGTCTCTATGGCGGCGAATAAGGTCAAGGGCATCCGCGCCGCGGTCTGCACCGATGAATTCTGCGCCGAGATGACCCGCCGTCACAACAATGCCAACGTCATGTGCATGGGCGGCAGAGTGATCGACGAGGAAAAGGCGGTCAAGCTCGCTTCCATCTTCCTGAACACCCCCTTCGAGGGCGGCAGACATGAGAAGCGCGTCAACATGATCACCGAGATCGAAAACGGCACATTCACCATTTGAAACCCTGCCCGCTGACGTTATGAGCGTGCAGCCAAAGGCTCCCTTTGGTAAAGGTGAGATTCTGTCCAAAACTTGTTTTGGGTTACGGAATCCATACACCGGAGAGCTGTCTTCGGACATACTTGTCAGAAGACTGAGGGATTGCATCAATTGACCGAGCGTCAGCGAGATACACGTAACAATCTTATTATCATTAAAGAAAGAAGGATATATTATGAGCAAAGTAACGATTTTTGACCATCCGCTGATCCAGCATAAGCTGGGCATCCTCCGTGATGAGAACACCCCCACCAAGGAATTCCGCGAGCTGATCTCCGAGATCTCCATGCTGATGTGCTATGAGGCGACCCGCGATCTGCCCCTCGAAGACGTTGAGATCAAGACCCCGATGGCGCCGATGACCGCAAAGAGGATCGCAGGCAGAAAGCTCGCTTTCGTTCCGATCCTGCGCGCGGGCTGCGGCATGCTGGACGCGATGCTGACGCTCGTTCCCTCCGCGAAGGTCGGTCATATCGGTCTGTACCGCGACGAGATCACCCATAAGCCCGTCGAGTACTACAACAAGCTCCCCGGCGACGTAGAGGAGAGAGACGTATTTGTCCTCGATCCGATGCTCGCGACCGGCGGCAGCGCTGTTGACGCGATCGAGATCATCAAGCGCTCCCATCCGCGTTCCATCAAGTTCCTGTGCATCATCGCGGCTCCCGAGGGCATCGAGGTGCTGACCAAGGCGCATCCCGACGTCGAGCTGTACTGCGCCGCGAAGGACGAGGCGCTCAACGAGAACTGCTACATCCTGCCGGGTCTCGGCGACGCGGGCGACCGTATCTACGGTACGGACGTAGTCGGCGAGGTCTCCGTCGACAAGCGCGGCAGTACCGTCAAGCTCCATACTAAGACGAAATGAGAAGGGCGATCGCGCTGATCGTCAGCGTTCTGATTCTCTGTGCTCTGCTCTGTGCCTGCGGTCAGAGCAAGGGCGACACGACCTCTACCGAGGACGGCGCGCTGGTGCCGATCACCAGAGACAGCGGCGATATCCTCGGCTATGAGCGTTACTATCATGACAGCAACGGCAACCTGACCCGCGTGGATTCCTATGATTCCAAAGAGGTCTACGACCACTATCTGATCATGGAATATGATTCGGAGAACCGCCTGATCAAGGAGTCCCGCTATAAGGCGGACGGTCTGGGTGACTACTACTACACCTACACCTACGACGACGACGGCAACATGACCGAGAAGGGCTACTACACCATGCACGACGGCGCAACGCGCACCCTGTATGATGAAAAGGGCGTCGAGATCGAGCGTTATACCTATGACGCAGACGATAAGCTGATCAAGCATGAGGTCAAGACGGACGGTAACTGGATCCTTGCGACGGAAGCAGAGCCGACTGAAGCTGAATAGAAAAAGGGGCTGTCGCACTAAGAAATGCGATAGCCCCTCAGAGTGTCATCCTGAGCTTTAGCGAAGGATCTTACAGTGCAATTTATCCAATTAGATTACACCTATCATGTGTAACCTGACGGAAAGGTGAGCACTTTCAGATTCTTCACCGGACACGCGTGTCCGTTCAGAATGACATTTTTTGTTTTGCGACAGCACCCTTGTATTGAAGCGCGGCATGAGTATGAAGAAAGCAGGAGCAACACCAAGGGCGTTGCTCCTGCTTTTCTATGGTGCCGGTGGCGGGTGTTTAATTGAGAGGGCAGAGGGATATCGTTTGATGGCATCAGCTTGCTGTGAAGCCCAATCTGCGCTCTCCCTAAAAACAGTCCACCGGACTGTTTTTACCGTCGTTTGAGACGACGGCACGGTCGCCTTCGACCCCCGCCATCGTCACGGATATAAAGAAAGCAGAAGCAGCACCTTCGGTGCAACTTCTGCATTTCTATGGTGCCGGTGGCGGGGGTCGAACCCGCACGTCCTTGCGGACACAAGATTTTGAGTCTTGCACGTCTGCCAATTCCATCACACCGGCGGCTACAGATGCTATTATACATCAATCCCTCCGATAAATCAAGCACTATTTTATGAAACAATATTCGCTACAAGTGTTACTTTTCCGACAAACGTCGCGGAAAGCGGTTGACAAAGAAACTCCGCTTTTATAAAATAGGTTTGGAATAAAAGAGAGGAGTTTTACCGTGACCTATCATATTTTATACAATCCGAAGAGCAATAACGGAGCTGCTGAGCAGGAAACCAAAACGCTTGATACCCTTCTGAGCGGCAACACGCTGGAATATATCGACATTCTCTCCGTGGAGAGTGTGAAAGAGCTGATCGCGCTGTTCCCTGCGGAGGACAAGATCGTCCTCGCGGGCGGCGACGGCACGCTCAACCACTTCATCAACGATATCGACGGCATGGAGCTTGCACAGGAGGTTTTCTTCTACCCGACCGGCACCGGTAACGATTTTCTCGCGAGCATCGGCGAGGAAAAGGGCAAGCTGATCCCCATCAACCGATATCTCGGCAATCTCCCGACCGTCACCGTGAACGGCAAAAGCTATAAGTTCATCAACGGCGTCGGCTTCGGCATCGACGGATACTGCTGTGAGGTGGGCGATGAAATGCGCCTGAAGTCCGACAAGCCTGTCAACTACACCTCCATCGCGATCAAGGGTCTCTTGTTCCACTTCAAGCCCGTCAACGCGAAGGTCACCGTGGACGGCAGGGTGCGCCGCTTCCGTAAGGTTTGGATCGCGCCGACGATGTTCGGTCGCTTCTACGGCGGCGGTATGATCCCGACCCCCGACCAGAAGCGCGAGGACGGTACCGTCTCGACGATGGTCTATCATCGCTGCGGCAAGCTCAAGGCGCTGATGGTGTTCCCGTCCATCTTCAAGGGCGAGCATGTCAAGCACACGGAGATGGTCGAGGTGTTCAAGGGTCATAACGTGACCGTTACCTTCGACCGACCGACTGCCCTCCAGATCGACGGCGAGACGATCAAGAACGTAACCTCTTATTCGGTAAAGATCTGACGAACTTTCAACAGCCTTCTGCGGAGGGCTGTTTTCTTTTTGCAAAAAACACTTGACAAAAGGGAAAAGGCGTGATATTATAATACCAACCTACTTGGTAGGTGTATTAAGTCAACAAGAGGTATATGATGAAACTGCTATTTGAAAAGCTGCTCAGAGCCAATTTCCGCTTCGGACGAATGTAATTGTTATTGAAGCCCGACCACATCATACAATAACTATTATTTTCAGAAAGAGGTATTATTATGAGCAATTATAAATTTGAGACTTTACAGCTTCACGTTGGCCAGGAACAGCCCGATCCCGCATCCGATGCGCGCGCCGTTCCGATCTACGCCACCACTTCCTACGTTTTCCACAACTCCCAGCACGCCGCCGACCGCTTCGGTCTGGCTGACGCAGGCAATATCTACGGTCGTCTGACCAACTCCACCCAGGGCGTGTTTGAGGAGCGCATCGCGGCGCTCGAGGGCGGCGTAGCGGCTCTGGCTGTCGCTTCCGGCGCGGCGGCGATCACCTATACGGTACAGGCTCTGGCACAGAAGGGTGAGCACATCGTCGCCCAGAAAACCATCTACGGCGGCTCTTATAACCTTCTCGCGCATACTCTCCCGCAGTACGGCATCGACACCACCTTCGTCGACGCGCATGATCTGTCCGCGGTTGAAGCGGCGATTCAGCCGAACACCAAGGCTGTTTATCTCGAGACTCTCGGCAACCCGAACTCCGATATTCCCGATATCGACGCGGTCGCTGAGATCGCCCACCGTCACGGCTTGCCGCTGGTGATCGACAACACCTTCGGCACGCCCTATCTGATCCGTCCCATCGAGCACGGCGCTGACATCGTCGTTCATTCCGCCACCAAGTTTATCGGCGGACACGGTACAACTCTCGGCGGCGTGATCGTCGACAGCGGCAGGTTCGACTGGAAGGCGAGCGGCAACTATCCGAACATCGCCGCTCCCAACCCGAGCTACCACGGTATCTCCTTTGCCGACGCGGTCGGTCCTGCGGCGTTCGTGACCTATATCCGCGCCATCCTCCTGCGCGATACCGGCGCTGCGATCTCTCCGTTTGCGGCATTCCTGCTCCTGCAGGGGACGGAGACCCTCTCTCTGAGATTGGAGCGTCATGCGGAGAACACCAAGAAGGTCGTCGAATATCTCAGAAACCACCCGAAGGTCGCGAAGGTCAACCATCCCTCTCTGCCCGATCATCCCGACCACGCGCTGTATGAGAAGTACTTCCCGAACGGCGGCGCGTCCATCTTCACCTTTGACATCAAGGGCGGCAAGGAGGAGGCGTACGCCTTCATCGACAGTCTGGAGATCTTCTCCCTGCTCGCGAACGTCGCGGACGTCAAGAGCCTTGTCATCCATCCCGCGACCACGACCCACAGCCAGCTCACCGACGAGGAGCTCGCCGATCAGGGCATTTCTCAGGCGACGATCCGTCTCTCTATCGGCACCGAGCACATCGACGATATCATCGCCGATCTGGAGAAGGGCTTCGCGGCTGTATAAGCAATACAATTATCTTATCATTTTTTCCTCAGAAGCTCCGAGAGATCGGAGCTTTTGTTTTTACTATTGCTTTAAAGTGATGAAAGTGCTATAATGAATAGATAAAGACAAACCAATTCAGCCAATGTCATTCATTAGATGATATTGAACATTTCAGGAGGTTGTCATGAAAATCGTAAAAATCTTGAAGAATAACCGCTGTTCGCTCTCCTTTGAGGTGTTCCCGCCTAAGGCGTCCAGCACCTTTGACGAGGTGAAGCCCGCCATCGAGAAGATCGCCAAGCTCAAGCCCTCGTTCATGAGCGTGACCTACGGCGCGGGCGGCGGTACGAGCCAATATACGCTGGATATCGCGAAGGATATCCGCAACCGCTACGGCGTGCCGACAATGGCACACCTGACCTGCGTCAGCTCCAACAAGCAGACCGTCGCGGAGAAGATCAACGCCCTCAAAGCCGCCGGCATCCAGAACGTTATGGCGCTCAGGGGAGACCTGACCCCTGAGATGAAGCTCAGCGATGCGTCTAAATGGGATTATAAGCACGCGATCGACCTCGTCCGCGAGCTGAAGGAGAGCGACGCGGATTTCTGCATCGGCTGCGCCTGCTATCCCGAGGTACACCCCGAGAGCCCTCACCAGAAGGAGGACATCATGTACCTCAAGGAGAAGGTCGACGCGGGCTGTGACTTCATCACGACCCAGATGTTCTTCGACAATAACCTGCTTTACAATTTCCTGTATAAGATCCGCGAGGCGGGCATCACCGTCCCGGTCATCCCGGGTATCATGCCCATCACCCGCGCCGTACAGCTCGAACGCGCGATCAAGCTCTCCGGCTCGTTCATTCCCCAGCGATTCAAGGCGCTCGTCGACCGTTTCGGCGGGGATGATTTCGCGATGATGCAGGCGGGCGTCGCCTATGCCACCGACCAGATCATCGACCTGTACGCGAACGGCGTCCAGAACGTCCACCTCTATACGATGAACAAGCCTGAGGTCGCGCGCGCGATCCAGAACAATCTGAGCAGTATCATCAACAAATGATCTCGACTAAGATTTTTGACCCGCCCGCGTGGAACCGCAGAGAAATTCTCCGTTATGCGCGGATACGCGGTGAGGGAGAGGCTTTCGAGCCGCTTCTTGAGGAATGTATCGCAGAAGCCGCGGGCGCTTTGAGCTACCGCGTCTGCTATACCGTCCTTCCTGCCGATCATCCGATGCTCCGTGATTCAAAGACAATCTGTAAAGCGATCCGTGACGCTGAGGAAGTGCTTCTCTTCGCCGCGACTGTCGGCGCTCCCTTTGATCGGCTGATCCAACGCTACAGCATGCTTTTGCCGTCCAAGGCGCTGATGCTCCAAGCGATCGGCGCAGAGCGCGTAGAGAGCCTGTGCGATGCGTTTTGCAATCAAATGAATACCGAACTCGCCGAGAGAAAAAAGTCGCTCACGCCGCGCGTCAGCCCCGGCTACGGCGATATCCCGCTGGCTATGCAAAGGGATATCTTCGCCCTTCTCGACTGCCCGCGCAAGATCGGCTTGACGCTCGACGACAGCCTGCTGATGTCACCCTCCAAGTCCGTCACAGCCCTCGCGGGGATCGTCAGCAAGCAGTACAATACCAAATTGAACAAATGCTCCATGTGCGCGAAAACCGACTGCGCCTACAGAGCAGAGGAAGAAATATGAATTTCAGAGAATACTTAGAGAAGAATATCGTGATCTTAGACGGCGGTATGGGCACGCTCTTGCAGGCGCGCGGCTTACAGCCCGGCGAGGCGCCCGAGCGGTGGAACCTGACCCACCCGGAGGAGATCGTCGCCATCCACCGCGCGTACTTTGACAGCGGCTCGAACGTCGTCAATACCAATACCTTCGGCGCGAACGTCCTGCATTTTACGGAGGACGAGCTTGAAGAGATCATCAAAGCCGCCATCGAAAACGCCCGGAAGGCGCGTGAGCTCAGCGGCAGTGAACATGAGAAATACATCGCGCTGGATATCGGACCTTCGGGAAAGCTCCTGCGCCCGATGGGCGACCTCGACTTTGAGGACGCGGTGGAAATGTTCGCGAAAACCGTCCGTATGGGTGCAAAATACGGCGCCGATCTCGTGATGATCGAGACGATGAACGACAGCTATGAGACCAAGGCGGCGCTCCTCGCCGCAAAGGAGAACTGCGATCTGCCCGTGATGGTGAGCTGTGCCTACAGCGAGAACGGCAAGCTCATGACCGGCGCGTCGCCCGCCGCGATGGTCGCGATGCTGGAGGGCATGGGCGCGGACGTCATCGGCGTGAACTGCTCCTTCGGCCCCGATAAGCTCGCCCCGATCGTGCGCGAATATCTGCGCTTTTCCTCCGTTCCGGTGCTCTTGAAACCGAACGCGGGACTTCCCAGAAGCGTTGACGGCAAGACTGTCTACGATATCGACCCGGAGCTGTTCGGTGAGATCACCGCAGAACTGGTGGGGGAGGGCGTGCGCGTCGTCGGCGGCTGCTGCGGCACGACCCCGGAGCATATCAAGGCGCTGACCGACCGCATCACCTTTACACAGCCGCATACTGAGCCGAAGAATGACACAATGATCAGTTCCTATACCGACGCGGTGTTCTTCGGGGCTGATCCTGTCCTGATCGGCGAGCGCATCAACCCGACCGGCAAGAAGCGGCTCAAAGAAGCCCTCCGCAACAACGAGCTTGATTTCATCCTCGGCGAGGGCTTGAAGCAGCAGAGCGCCGGCGCGATGGTACTGGATGTGAACGTCGGACTGCCGGAGCTGGACGAGCCCGCGATGCTCAGCAAATTGGTCTACGAATTGCAGGCGATCATCGACCTGCCCCTACAGCTCGACACCTCCGACCCGATCGCGATGGAACGCGCCCTGCGTATCTACAACGGCAAGCCGCTGATCAATTCCGTCAACGGCAAGCGCGAGAGCATGGAAGCGATCTTCCCGCTGATGAAGAAGTACGGCGGCGTCGCCGTCGCGTTGACGCTGGATGAAAACGGCATTCCTGAGACCGCCGACGGCCGTGTTGAAATCGCAGAGCGCATCATCCGAACCGCCGAAGAATATGGGATCGATAAGAAGAATCTGATTTTTGATACTCTTGCGATGGCTGTCAGCGCGGATAAGAACGCCGCGCGCGCGACGCTGGATTCTCTGCGCAGGATCCGCCGCGACCTCGGCGTACACACCTCTCTGGGCGTGTCCAATATCTCCTTCGGACTGCCGCAGAGGGATATCGTCAACGCCGCGTTCTTCACGCTGGCGCTGGAAAACGGTCTCTCCGCCGCCATCATGAATCCGTTTTCCGCGGAAATGATGAAGGCATTTTACGCTTTCCGCGTTCTGAACACCCTCGACGAGAACTGTATGGAGTATATCGGCTTTGCCGAGTCTGTTGAGAACAACGTGACCGTTGCAAACACCGTGAAGGCTGAGACCGCCGATTCCGCGACCCTGAGCCACGCCATCGAGAAGGGCTTGAAGGATAACGCCGCAAAGCTGTGCGAACAATTATTGGAGACCGTCGAGCCGATGGCGGTCGTGCAGGAGCATATCATCCCTGCCTTGGACGTCGTCGGGCGTGAGTACGAGCAGGGGAGAGTGTACCTGCCCGGTCTGCTCATGAGCGCGGAGGCGGCGAAGGCGGCGTTCGAGGTCATCAAGAGCCGCGTGAGCGCCTCCGGCAGCGATAAATGCGCGTTCGTGATCGCGACCGTGCGCGGCGATATCCACGATATCGGCAAGAATATCGTGAAGCTCCTGCTGGAGAACTACGGCTTTAGGGTCAGCGACCTCGGTAAGGACGTGCCGCCCGAGACGATCGTAGAAGAAGCGATCCGCCTGCACGCGCCGCTGGTCGGCTTGTCGGCGCTCATGACGACCACCGTGCCCGCGATGGAGGAGACCATACGCCTCCTGCGCGAGAAGGCGCCGTGGGTGAAGGTCTGCGTCGGCGGCGCGGTCATGACCAAGGCGTATGCGGATTCCATCGGCGCGGATGAATACTGCAAGGACGCTATGGACACCGTGCGCTACGCGGAGAAGATCAATAACGCATTATAATTCCATATAAGAAAAATCCCTGTGAGCTTTTGAGAAGGTCTCACAGGGATATTTTTTGCAAACAAAAAGCCCCGTTGCAGAGCAACGGGACTTTGGTGAACCAAAGTGCTCTATATCCGAACACTCAGAATCATTGAATATATCTGAGGTTTCTTCAACCATTTCGATATATGAGACTTGCGATCCGTCCTTCACGTTAAAGTAGATCACGATCTTGTCATCGTAAACGTAGACACAGTTGACAAGAACGTCGATGATTCGTTTCTGGAAATCGGGATCCATTTCCTCTCCTGTGCAGAACTGTTTCAGCCATGCCTTGACCTCATCAGCGGTCAGGGCGGATTTCTGCGTAGCGGTCAGATCGTTGATTTCCTCCTGAACCTCCTCCAAGAGGGAATCGAGCTCGAATGAGCGTTCGTTGATTCGGTCGATCATCTTCTGATTCGTCGCGTTGATCAGGCTGTCGACGAGCTTCTCGTACTCCTGCTCGAGCCGCTCTTTTCTGGCTTTCGCTGATTTCAGGTCGGCGGCGGTGTTGCCGTCATCATACATTTTCGCGACGTTCTCCGCGATATAGTCGAGACGATCGGGCATCAAGACATACTGAACAGTTTGCTCAACAACATACCACTCGAGATACCCTTTCTTTTCACGCTTCTTGTCGCATGTGTGTTCCTTCTTGCGTTTTGAACAGCTGTAGTATTCGTGACGCTCGCCGGTTTTGCTGGTTCCGCTGTCTCCGACGAGCGAGGCGCCGCAGTGGCCGCAGAAGGCTTTCCCTTTGAGAAGATACTCCGTCTTTGACGGCTTGCCGATCGTGCGACGTTTATTCATCGCAAGCCGACTCTGACATTTCTCGAAGGTTTCCTTGTCTACGATCGGGGGACAGCCGTCCTCAATAATGATATCATCGTAGCGGTAAACGCCTATATACTTTTCATTCCCGAACATCCGCTTAAAAGAAGAACGATCAAACGGCTTCCCTCTGTGCGTCTTGTATCCCTTCTCATTGAACTCCGCGCAGATATCCTTGATCAGAACGCCGTCCGCGTAGAGTTTGAAGGCGCGGCGGACGATCTCGGCCTCTTTCGGATTAATTACCAGACGTTTGTCTACGACCTCATAGCCTAGTGGGATCTGACCGCCGGGGTTGCGCCCTTGCAGGGCCGCTTCCCTGGATCCTCGCTTAGTATTCTCAGCGAGCTGCGTAACGTACAGCTCCGCCATCGCTTCAAGTACAGCTTCCAGGATAACGGATTCATTACCCTCGCCGATTGATTCGGTCACCGAGATCACCTTGACGCCGTTCTTCTTTAGCTTATACTTATACATCGCCGAAGCGTAGCGATCGCGGGAGAATCGGTCGAGCTTCCACACGAGCACATACTTGAAATTTTTCTTGGCGCTGTCAGCGATCATCTTCTGAAATTGCGGACGCTTATCGGTTGTGCCGGTGATCGCCCGATCGCAGTATTCGCCGACGATCTTCATGCCGTGTCGCTCGGCGTATTCACGGCAATATCGCAGCTGACCGTCTATGCTCTGCTCCTGCTGTTTTGATGACGAGAAGCGCGCATAGATCACAGCGTTTTCTTTTGCCATACTGTCCTCCTATAATGCCCTTGTTCCCGGTGGAGCAAGGGCTTTTTTATTCTACTTCTAATACGCAGTACTCTAATTGGATATACTCAGTGTTGATTAGTCTCACATAAGCGCTATCAAAGAACGTATCTTTATCAACAAGGTTGTCGCCGTTGGCGTCGGTTGTAATAGTGTAATGTCCTGCACCATTGGAGCCTGTACCGACTAATCGATATGTACCCGGCTCGATATCAAATCCAACAAGGTACTGTCCATCGGCAATTATTCCGTTTGCAGGTCTGTATGGTTCTGCCTGAGAGAAGGGAAGGATATCACAAAATGAGGTGTCCAAGTATTCGCCATCTTTTACTTCAATATAGCTTCTTCCCTCAAAGTGACCATTTGATAAGATATCATCGCATTCGGGATCACTCGAAACACAGAATCCTGCAATCTTACCGTCTGTTGCAGTTGCAAGATAAAGCCCTGCTTCTATATCTTCACCGACTTTGTATAAATGCTTGTATCCACTCTTGTATGGATCGATGGGAAGATTGTCCGCTGTTGTTGGTGCTTCGGTCGGTGCAACCGGTTTGTTTGCACACCCACAAAGAGCACTAGCAATCAGAACGATCGATAACATAACACTTAACAGATTCTTCATTAAGCTCTCCTCCTTAGATTGTTTATAATAATTCAAAGTAGAGTTTTAGCTAATCGCTTTCATCCGTTTTGTCTTGTTTTGAAAGCTCGCTGACATATCCGGCGGTAATGATACCGGCGGGGAGCGCGACGATCGCAATTCCGAAAACAGCAGATACCATAGTGATCGCACGTCCGAGAGTAGAAACCGGATAGATGTCTCCGTAGCCGACTGTCGTCAGAGAAACTGTCGCCCAGTAAACTGCATCAAAGAAAGTGTTGAAGGATTCCGGCTCGATGTTAAAGATGATTAAAGCAGAAACAATGATGTATCCTCCGGCAAGGATTCCGACCGCTATCAACGACTTCTTGGATGAACGAATAACGTTCCCGATAATCTGAAAAGATCGAGAGTAGCGGAAAGTCTTGAACATACGAAACACACGAAACGCGCGAATCATACGCAGTACGCGCAGAGTCTTGAAACCGTTGTTGATAATTGACATAGACGGCAGAATTGACACAAGGTCAATAATAGCCATAAAAGAGAATGGATAACGGATAAATGACCAAACATTTCGCTTTCCAAATTTAAAGTCGGCAGTCATCCATCGCAGAAGATAGTCGATCATAAAAATGACCATCGCAGCTTTGTCTGTGATAACGAATAATAAATTGTCTGTTTTGAATGCTAACGGAATTAAACTGGCGATAATTGCTACCATCATGAACCAGTCGTATATCCTGCTGAGCTGATCGTCGCCGTTAGATTTTTCTATGATTTGATAAATACGTTCTCTCATATTAGGTGCCTATTGATTTGATGACTTTAGGATTAACTTTTAAACGGTACATAGATTACGTTCCCGGCGCGCCGATAATTAGGCGCGCTTTTTTGCTTCTGATGTGTTTTCGTCTGAAATGCCGAGAGTTCTGTCTACGGCTAATTGCAAAGACGGCTGTGAACGATATGCTTTTATAAGAATCATTTCATGTTCTGTTAAATGAAAGCTATTTTCACTATATTTCGCAAGAATCAGCTCTCCGGTAATCAATGAGACAGGACTGATCTCCAGAACGGAAGCAAGGGAGGCTATCTTGTCCCTCCTCATATTCTCAATGAATCCATTCTCCCATTTTTTTACAGTACTTTTGCTTACTCCAACAGCGTTTCCAATATCTTCAAGGGTTAAACCTAATTCAGCTCGACGAATCCTAATAATTTCACCTATATCCATTCTAGGCACCTCTCTTTCAATGTGATTATACTATATGAGTTTCAAAAATGCAACTATAATATAAAAATTGCCAAAAAAGTTTCAAATAATACTTGACAATAGCGAAAACGTCATTATAATAGAAAGTGTCCTAAAGGAAACCAAAGGGGGTTATTTAATATGAATATTCCTGAATTAAAGGCTGCGATAGCGCGAAAGGGCTTTACGATCCCTACGCTCGCTAATGTTATCGGAATAAGCAAAAAAACGCTGTATCGAAAAGTCGATTGTGAATCGTCTTTTACACAGAAGGAGATCTCCGCTATTGCATCTGCGTTAAATCTCACCAATGATGAGATTATCTCTATTTTTTTTACTGACAAAGTTGCCTAAAGGAAACTGATTTCTAACTGAAAGGAGAATCTTCCCTATGTGGATTTTGATAATTATTCTTGTGTTGCTCGTCGTAGCGCTTGCGATCAACCCGAACGAATTTCGAGTTTCGGCTTAATCAACTACCCAGAAAGGAGAAACACCACTATGTGGATTTTGATAATTATTCTTGCGTTACTCGTCGTAGTGCTCGCTATCGCGGCGTTGAAATGGAAGATCGGCACACACGCGATCACTTATTTCTGCGTAAAAAACTACAGAGAGCCGACAGAAGAAGAAATTGCCGAGTGCACAAG
The DNA here is from genome assembly GCA_902773635.1 of uncultured Ruminococcus sp. Lineage (GTDB taxonomy): Bacteria > Bacillota > Clostridia > Oscillospirales > Acutalibacteraceae > Ruminococcoides. Next base: position 98,399 of record CACYFH010000002.1, read on the forward strand.
AATTGCAATCGGCAAGATGTTCGGCTCTAAGAAAACGCGATTATAGCAGTAAGGAGAAAACATGGAGAAAGAAAAACTGAACCAAATCCTCGAAAAACACAAGAAATGGCTTGCGGAAGAAGAGGGCGGCGAGCGTGCCGACCTGCGCGGTGCCGACCTGCACGGTGCCGACCTGAGCTATGCCGACCTGCGCGGTGCCGGCCTGCACGGTGCCGACCTGCACGGTGCCGACCTGTGCGGTGCCAACTTAGACTTTTCTTGCTTACCCTTGTGGTGCGGCTCGTTAAACGCTCACTTTGATGATAAGCAGCTGATTCAAATTGCATACCACCTCGTGAGAGCCGGCCTCAACAGCAAAAACGCCAGCGAATCTACAAAGGCGGAGCTTATGAAGCTGATCGATTTCGCTAACCGCTTCCATAGAGTAGACGAGTGCGGAAAGATCGAAGAATAGAAAGGAGACAACCATGAAAAGTTTAAAGATGCGCCTGTTCGCGGAAACCCACAGGTATGCCAACAGGTACCGCCACATGGAGGAGAACACGCAATACACGGATATGGAGACGATAGCAGTAAAGTCGTCCTTTCAGACGATGTATCGGTTCCTGATCACCGCAGGGCTCGAGGACGAGTACCTCGCATGGCTGGAAAGCCTCGAAGAGGACTAAGCGACGATCGCGTGAGCGATTGACAATTCAACATTCTCCGGCGTTCCGCGAGCGCACCGTCCTCTGCACG
>CACYFH010000003.1 GCA_902773635.1 uncultured Ruminococcus sp.
CAAGCCTGTGCTGAGCGTCGATATGGACGAATACCGTGTTATGCAAAAGCTGATGATAAAGGTGCAGGACGAAGCGGCGGCGATTCGCCGACTGCAAGACGTGGAGCTTCCAAAGCTGCAAACACAGCTTGCCGAAACAAAAGGTCTGTTCAAGGGCAAGGAGCGCAAGGCGTTGGAGCAGAAGATTCAGCAGACGGAGAAAACTATCGCCGCAAAGCTGAATGCAATCCCGAGAATTTTGCAGGACGACGGCTACCCCGACGCTGAGGTATTTATCGCCGCTTTCAAAAAAGCGACCGAGATTGTCGAGCAATACCGCCGTGACCTGTCCGACTGGGAGCACAAGGTGAAATCCAACCAAGCCCCCGACAGGCAATCACAACCGCCAGAAAAGCAGAGCGTAAGAAACAGGCTCAGACAGCTTCAAGCGGAGAGCAAACAGCGCCACACTCACAACCGCCATTCCCAAGACAGAGAAAGATAGCAAGACAAAGCCGACGGAGTTTCAAAATCAAAGCTCCGTCGGCAGTTTTCTATCTGAATTATATTTTATGATTTGTAACGCTTTTAGGCTTCAAAGGGTACTGTTTATGGCTCTCTGGGGAGTAATTAGGGAAAAGTAGGGTAATTTCATTACTTGGCGAGTTCGGGCGTTACACACTAATTCCAATATCCAGCGATTGATTATTCAATTACAACCCTGTTAATAAATTTTTTGAATTTTTGATTCTTTGTTAGTAAGATATAAGCCCAATATCCAATAAATGCTCCGATAACATTTAGCCATAAATCATCAATATCAGTTCCACGAGCCTGAGGTAATTGCAATAGTTCGATGCATAAAGACATAGATAAAGCTATTACTAAAATATGTTTGAGAGATACGTTTTTCCAAAGAGTTGGGATTAAGAATCCGATAGGCACAAAAAGAATTATATTTCCAATCACATTTACTATAAAGTACAAATAATTGTAGTTATAGATGACTTCATAGTATGAATCTACCAATACTTTACCCGGTATTAAATTAATCTCTCCAAATACATTTTGGTTCACTAAAAAGAGTTTTGTGTTACCAAACTCAATTTTGGGAATAAACGTCTGTGAAGCAACACCAACACAGTACATAACAAAAATCAGCAACACTATTTCACGTAACCAGTTTTTAGCGGTTTTATTCTTCTTTAAGATGATTAATCTGGTAACAATATAAAACGGCACAAAAAGAAACATATATGGTACAGAGTTTATGATGTATCCAATGATTGTATTCATAATTTAACCTTTCTTTCGTATTATTTTAAACTATCAATTCTTGCTCCGATTGTGATTCCATTCTGTTGGTCAGCATTAATGCAACTAAATCGCAAAGTTGCGGTATCAGATGATCCATCTTCATAGTTAACTTCCGCAGTAATCATAACTTTGCTATACATCTCATTGTAGATTATCTTAATATCATTCATAAATTCATTGATGTATTCTTCATCTGATAATGATTTACCTTTCTCCGTTTCTGTTTTCGGTGACATTGAGAATATATCTTCGTAAGCATTTTCAGCCTCTTGACTAATGTTTTCATCTGAGGATATCCTCGTCAACAGCTGAATAGGAAATGACTGCATTTCGGTGTAATCTTTGAATTCGGTATTTATTTGATCATCAAATGAAACAGTGTAGCTTGAATACTGTTTATCCTTTTCGATATAGCTCTCAATCTTATTATTGCTCTCAGTTTTTTCTGTGATTTTATCGGAAGCTATTGCTTCATTCGGATGTTTCTCACGATATCCAGAAAGATAAGAAGTATAAGGGAATAGAAAAACAGCATTTTCGACGGTATATTTTATGGATTTGATATTTCTTCCGTCACACTTAATTGCAAATGGAATAACACAGTTATAGATTTGTGTTCTCTTATCTCCCTCAATAATACTTCCGGTCTCACCACTGACAGGGGCAACCTTTGCAATCTCTACAAATGATTCTCCTCCTATTTCAGCGGCATTTGCTTTTAATACAAAAGAATTTCCTTTTACGCTAAAACTATCTATAATAACTGTAATAATTATCACGGCAGCCAAGCACGCCGCTACAGTTGATATATGTTTGATTCTCTTTTTTTTAATATGTTTTGTATTCTTATTTTTTATCCTTTGAATAAGTTCATCTGATGCGTGAACTTCATCAAAGGTGCTTTGATAAAGCTCATAAGTATCTTTGTAATTGCTCATATCCACGCCTCCCCAAGTTTATTCTTTAACATTTTTCTTGCTCTCATTAGTCTTGTTTGCACATTACTCTCCGATATTCCGAGAACAGAAGCAATTTCACCACACTTATAGCCCTCATAATAGTACAGATGTAGAACCGAGCTGTATTTCTTTGGAAGTTTCATAACCTCAATAAAAATTTCGCTTTTTTTAGATTCTATGTATTCAGGCTCATAGTCTAAGTCACTGAAAGAAATTACTTTTTTTCGCCAAGGTGAACGCCATAGGGATTTGCATTCATTAATAACAATCCTGATTAGCCATTTTCTGATATGGTCGTCATTTTCAAAATTGACTTCGCTTTTCAGCAGCTTGATAAAAGCATTTTGAGTAACATCCTCTGCGTCGCTTTTGCTTTTACAAAAGCTCAATGCTGACCGAAAAACAACATCAGTATATTTTTCAACTATTCTATTGAATTCGGAAGAGTCCACAAACATCACTCCCATCTCCTGTATAACACATAAAGTATTATACTTCTTTTTCTTTTTTATGAAAAGCTCTTCATTATTACAACGCTTTGAAACTTAAAAATATCACAAATAATTGCAAAAATCCGCCAAGCAGGAGATTTTCCCACTTGACGGCTGTACTTGTTAGGTGTAAATCAACTCTGTATTTACAATCTCCGTTGCACGGTGTCGGATATTGTTCATTCTCGCAATCCACAGCATTTGATTATCTGCTTTGAGCTGTTCGGTTACGCCTTCCTTTTCGGCAAGTTGTTTTACTAACCGAAAGAACATATCCTCTGCCTGCTCATTGATGTCAGCGAGATAGGCGGTGAGCTTGCAACTCGTCAGCAGATTGGTATAGCGGATTTTGTGGTGCTGCTCGATATACCGTAAATGCCGCTTGCCCCAAATACCGATTTCTACCTTTGGTTGTTCAGGCAGTTTAAGGTCGGGCAACAGATAATCGCCCTGTTGTGTATAGCTGATTTCAAAATTGTGTTTCATGATAGTATCCTCCAAAAATATATTCGCACATATATCACAGCACTCCGATCACCACATTTTGTTATAACCTGTTATCAGTTTTTCTTTCCCTTAACTTTGCCCTTACGAGCCGTCGGGAACGATATAATAAAATGTGAAATCCTATGTCCGCATAAGGTGAGCAAACTGCGATAAACTCACTGTTTATCAGGCTTTTGGAGGACTTTACTAACAACCTATGATATGCTATAATAACCATAGATTATTTCAGATTCAAATCGGAATTTTTGGAGGCATAAATGGAACAGAAGTTATTTACAGAGCTACGTCCGCTATATGTTACAACCAAAGAAAGCCCTAATGAAATCAGAATCAGAATTCGAATGCGCGATCTAATTGATCCGGAAATTCTTCGCCGTGCTGTGGATATGACGATGAAAAGATATCCGTATTTCTGTGTTGAGTTACAAAAAAAGGAAGGCCGTTATGTTTTCGTCGAAAATCATCGACCCGTCGTTATTACCGATTCGCTTCACGGAGTGGATCTTAATTCAGAGGATTCAAATTACCATATGATTGCATTCTGCCGGAAGGATAATTGGATCGTTTTAGATGTGTTTCACGGCTTGACTGACGGTACGGGAGCGTATGAAGTGGTGAGAACACTTCTTTATTACTATTGTTCCGAACGTTACAATGTCAAACTAAAAGAAGAGGGTATCCGTCTTGTCGGTGAGGAAATCCCCGAAGAAGAGTGGATCGACCCTGTAGCGAACAGAACAGATCTTCCGCTTCCCAAGCAGAATGAACTCATGTCCGACGCATTGAATCTCATCACCTCGGCGGGTCTTGAGGAAGATCATCACCATACCGTATACAGTATCGCTATATCGGAATCCGAATTCATGAGGTTCAATCTGGACAATGACGGCAGCCCCGGAACGATGGTTTCTCTGCTGCTTAGCCGGGCTATCGCGAAACTGTTCCCGAAGGCTGAGAATGTGATTCGCATTACTCTTTGTTTGAATCAGAGAAAGGCGCTTCACGCACCGTTGGCGCATCAGAGCTTGGTCGGCGGAGTTATGCTTGAATACAAGGACAAGATGCGCGATTGGTCTCTTGAAATGCAGGGTACTGCATACCGGGGAATGGTCTTTGCTCAGGCTCAGGAGGAGAATGTGCTGATGGGAGCTGCCTCAATTAAGGGACTCAACGGTATGATTCTCTCAAAAGAGAGTGATACAGAGCGTTTGGGAATAGCTTCCTATATCAACTCGCTGGCAAGCCGTGTCGTCACGGCTACAGTAAGCTATGTCGGAAAAGCGGACTATAAGGAAGCCGAACAATATATCCGCGATTTCCGGGGATGGACGTCATCTTCGGGTAGCGGTCTGCTCGTTGAAATATCAGCTGTCAACGGACGGTTTACCCTCGACTTTTTGCAGACATTTTCAAATCCAATCTTTGTGAACGCTTTTCTGAAAGAACTGGAGGAGAACGGAATTGTGTATGATCTTCAAGATGTAAATGAATTGGAGCTTCCAAACATTCAGCTTCCTTGGACGATGTAACAAATTCTGATTTGTCTATCCGAATCTCTGAAACCCTTTGATTTTCCTGCATTTCCTGCAGGTCTGCTACCATAAAAAGCTCCGTTTTCCCTTGTTTTTGCCCTTGTGAGGCAAAACAAGGGAAACTTTTTTCAGAATGCCTACCGCGCATCAATGCCTCGCCGCTTGAGAGAGCGAAATACACCCCTCGCACAAATCAGGCGATTTGTACGAGGGGTATTTTCGTCTTTGTAGAAGTATACCCCCTGAAAAAATGAGTATCCAAAAGAAGCTGCGGGGATGCAGGATTTTTTTACAACCATTTATTTCGTGGGTACATTATCTATCTGTTATCGCCATATTTCTTTTTGAGCATACGCAACTTAATTCCGCAATGCACAAACAAATAAAGATATATAAGCAATAGAACAGAAAGAATAACCGTAGACACATCAGCAAAAGGATGACTGCCCTCCACACTTCTTATGAAATTTGGAAGCAGACAGGCAAAAAAAATCACTAATAATGGGAGCATACGGGTCTTGATAATATGATTGACCATGTCAACACGAGAGGCATCATCGGAAAATATCTCGCTGTCCTGCTCTGTATCTGCATTTGACACTGGTTTGCGGAAATATAACCATCCAACACAGCGGTTAAAATACTCCCATCCGTAGTCATTGAAGATTTGAAGATAATCATGGTCTTCCGTATTATTCTTATAGTCCAAACGATATACAACGTCCTCTGGAGCGCAGCTTTCAAAGATATAGAAACAGGGCAGTATCGTTTTCATCAACTTCCATCCCTTTTTGTGCTGCTCACGCAGCCAAATCTCCTCTTCTTCATAATCTGCTATTGTAAAAAAGCGAATCATCGTCTTTCTGTTACTCATTTATTTTCTCTCCTTTACTGTTTTTGTATAGACGTTCAATGCGTCGAATTTCAAGAGATAAGATTTCTGCCCCAAGACCAGTAATCTGATACAGCTTTCGTTTTTCTTCTTCTCTTACGAAAGCTATGAGCCCATCCTTTTCCATTTTCGAAAGAGTTCCATACATAGTTCCTGCACCTATAACTAAATCGCCTCCGGTCATCTGTTTGACCTGTTGGCTGATGCCATAACCATGTTGTGGTTGTTGCAGGCAGAATAGTATATAGAATCCGCTCTCTGTCATGGGGACATAGATTCGTCTTATTTTATTATCCATAAATCCTCCAGACTGTTTCACTTCAATACATCGAACTTCGCTATACATTATATCGAACCTCGATGTAATTGTCAATATATTTTTATTTCACAAAAACGACGGCGAGGATCGCTCCCTGCCGCCCGATTGCCACACCTTGTTATATCCTGTTATGATTTTATCTTGCCCTTGTTTTTGCCCTTATGAGCGGCGCGGGCGTTGTAGAAATGGTGTAACATTTAATAACGGGATTCGGTGAGCAGATTGCGGAAAATCCTTTGTTTTCAACGGTTTCAGAGGATTTCATTAAAACCCTATAATCACTGGCGAATGCTAATGATTTCGGGGAATTCAAATTCTGATTTACAGCATTAATCTATACTATAGCAGGCAGTCTTATGTGAGGTTGCCTGCTTTTTTAATCATCTGATAGACAAAATCCGACTGTAATGATATAATATCAGAAATACAAATAGGAATTGATAGGTGATAAAAAATGATCAATAAACTCTTTGAAAAACTATCCGAATTCGATCAGGTCGAGGCGATTGCGCTCGGCGGTTCCCGTTCGGGAGAAAACTATGATGAAAAATCCGATTATGATGTGTATGTTTACATCACTGCGCCTATCGAAGAAGAAACCAGACGCGCGTTATTGGCTGATTACTGCCGATATATGGAGATCGGAAACCATTACTGGGAATACGAGGATAATTGCGTTCTGAACAATGGGATCGACATCGACATCCTTTACCGCGATCTGGACGAATTTTGTGACGGTGTTGCGAGCGTTGTGGAAAGGTTTGAGGCACACAACGGATATACTACCTGTATGTGGCATAACCTTTTGACCTGTAAAATCATCTGCGATAAGTACGGAAGGCTTCGAAATGCCAAAGAACGCTTTTCCGTTCCTTATCCCGAAGAACTCCGAAATAACATCATCAAAAGGAACACAGCTCTTTTATACAGCGCCATGCCCGCATACTCCCTGCAATTGAAAAAGGCGAACGGCAGAAACGACAGGGTGAGCGTCGTTCACAGAACAGCCGCCTTTTTGGAATCGTATTTTGATGTGATTTTCGCCTTGAACAAGCAGACGCATCCGGGCGAAAAGCGCTTGATCGAGCTTTGCAGAAATAATTGCACCCTTCTTCCCGAGCGCTTTGAAGAGAACCTCGACCGACTTTTTGACGATATGCTGACACACAGCGATCGTCTGACCGAAGATTTGAATACAATTATCTCAGCGCTTAGATCCGTGTTGACACGGAAAACCTGATTTGCACCCAAAATTGTTTATCCGCGGGTAGTCTTTTATGAGATTGTCTGCTTTCTTATGCAGTTTGACTGATAGACAAATCAGCGTAGGAGTGATATAATTGTCTTATTATTTCAATTTGTCATTCATTCAAGGCGTTCGCACGCAGACGTGAAAATGAAAGATAAGGAGATCGGAATATGGATTATGATGTCAGCTTCTGGGAAATGCTTTTGCCGATCCTGGTGCCCCTGATCGTATTCGGCTTGCCCCTTTTGAGTGTCGTCGGCTTCGTTTTGTTCCTTGTTTTCTATTTTGACAGGAAGAAGCGGAACGCCCTCCTTCCTCCCGAAGCGCAGAAAAGCACTCTCGGCTTGAAGCTCGGCTTCATCATCTGCGGCGCGATCGCGCTGACGGTGATCGTCCTGTTCATCGTGCTGGTCATGATGGTGAATACCGGCGCGATCCGGCTCATGTAGGTGCGCTATGGCGAGAAAACGGTTTTACGGAATCCTGATCGCGGTCGCCGCGGTCTGTCTTGCGCTGACGGTCGCGCACTTCATCTATGATTTCGTCGCGTATCAGAACTGCTCCATCATCTATTTCATTTCGAGGGAGCTTTGAGATGAAGGACAAGATCAGTGCATAATGTTGATAAACAAATGATCATTTTATCAAGCGACCGAGGATATGACCCGGCATAAGGTAATTAAAGATTGAATGATATTTACGGACTAACCAAGTAAATAATGAGTGATTTTTAAAGGAAAGGAAATAACGCATCCATCAATGTGTTATTTTGGGGTAATTTTGTGAACTACGATATTAGGATCAAAGAACTGATAGTAGAAAAGGATTCAGTGACTCTCAATATCATGGGAGTTATAAACGATGAAAGAATCAACTCTCATTTTGCGTCAAGGCCTAAGTTGATATTACATTTTATAAGCGAGCAAGAGGATAGAAGAATCCCGTTTATTATATCAAATGTAATTTACACACAAGGCAAATGTTATTTTTCCGGAAGATATAAATATGATTTAAGTCTCGTTTTCTGGAAGACACGAAAAGCGCTTTTGCCTTTTGATTTACGCTTTAATTTCCTTTTTATCGATTATTATAAAGAAGCAATTCAGTTAAACTTTGACGAGGACTCCATTTTTGCTGATAATTTGAACTATAAATTTGAAAAAAGTACGTTCGCTTGCTCTTTTACTCCTGATAAAAAAGAAATTTTAGAGCATCCTGTAAAAAAATGTATTGTTTTATTTACATACAGCTTAGTAAGAGTTGTCAGGTATGTGCTTGCAATAGCGTTGTTGCCTTTGTTCTGTGTCGATGGTATTCTCCATTTATCAAAGGTTCTTCCTATGCCGGCAAGATTCAGCGATGAAAATTCTATAAAGCGTTTTTCTTCCTTTGTTTTTTCAGATTTTTCAGATATCGCGGGTTGCAAGGTATCTTTCTTGACAGGAAAAAGATGGTTATTCAAGCGTTTCTTTGGATTATTTAAAATCCTCAAAATCAAAAAGAACAAAATTACATTTATTTCATTAAGAAGGAATGAGATCTCCGGTAATTTCGCTTTCGTTTACGATAAAATCAAAGATGATAAGAATCTTGATATCCACTTTATCCTGAATGAGCACATGATCATAGAAATGAGTATCAAGGAAATTATTGAATACACAAAAGCCTGTGCTACAAGTAAGCTGGTAGTCCTTGATGAGTATACGCCTATGATCCACTACATAGACCTCAGAAAGGAAACGAAGCTTATTCAGCTTTGGCACGCATGCGGCGCCTTTAAAACCTTCGGATTTACTCGTATAGCCAAGCCTAAGGGACCTAAACAGAGCACAAAGAATCACAGAAGCTATGATTATTCGATCGTAAGCTCGGATTACTGCAGAAAATTCCACGCTGAGGGCTTCGGTATTCCTACAGATAATGTTGTTGCGACAGGTATTCCGAGAACGGATATTTTCTTTGATGAAGAATATAGGAACAGAACAAGAGAGGCTTTCTATAACGAACACCCGAGCTTTAGAGATAAAAAGATCGTTATTTTTGCACCGACCTTCCGTGGAATGAGCAAAGAAACTGCTTTTTATCCGACAGATCTGTTCGATATAGAAACTGTTTGTAAAAATATTCCGGATGATTATGTGATTATCATTAAGCATCATCCTTTTGTTCCGAATATACACCCGATCCCGGCTGAATATTCAGACAGAGTGATCGATTTATCTGAACAAACCGAAATCAACGATCTTTTGTTTGTCGCCGATTTGATCATCACCGATTATTCGTCGTTGATTTTCGAAGCATCTCTTATGAATATTCCGATGATCTTCTATGTATTTGATTTAGAGAAATACATTAACGATAGGGATTTCTATTTTGATTTTAAGGAGTATATCCCCGGAAAGATAGCGTATTCGTTGGATGATGTCATCAAAGCCATCAATAATAAAGATTTCTGCGAAGAAAGATTGTCTCCGTTTGCAGAGATGTTTTTTGACAAAAGAGACGGAAAGTCAACAGACAGAGTAGTGAAATTATTCTATGATACATTGGGAATGACAAAAACTGTTTGAGAAAAAGCTTCCGTATTTAAAGCATTTCATACTAAGTTTCATTAAAACGCTTGATACATTCTGTTTTAACTTTCTTTTCAACAAGGAGCCTTGATATGAAGGATAGGATCACGAAGCCGCGTGCGGCGGCGATCCTCGGCGCGGTGATCCTCCTGTTCGGAGCGTTCAACCTCGGCTTGTACCGCCTGTTCACCGTGCGTCTGGGCACGAACTACAGCGATGTTTCACAGGTGAAGATGGTGGACGTCAAGCGCTATCTCCCCTTTGAGAGCGGCTCCGAGCTGGTGAAGGCGGAGACGGATTTCCGCCTGACGGACGAGCTCCCGGTGCTCGACGGCGCGGCGGCGCTGGTGCCGGTCTATGCGTCCGTCATCCATTCCGTCTACCCTCAGGGCAGCGTCACCTACGAGGGCGGCGCGTTCTCCGACGATAATTATTACGGCGAGAATTTCGCTCCCGACAGCAAGATGCAGTACCGCAACACCCTCCGCGGCTACAAGGCGATCGTGGACGGCGACTGCGATGTGTTCTTCTCCGCCGCGCCCTCAGGGGAACAGCGGCAGTATGCCGAGGAAAAGGGCGTAGAGCTCGTCTATGAGCCGATCGGTCGGGAAGCCTTCGTCTTTTTCGTCAATTCGAAGAACCCCGTCTCTGATCTGACCCGGGAGCAGATCAGGGATATCTACGGCGGCAAGATCAAAAAATGGTCAGAGGTCGGCGGCGCGAACCGCTTCATCAACCCCATCACCCGCGTCGCGGGCAGCGGGAGCCAGACCGTCATGGAAGCCTTCATGGGCGATACGCCGATCGCCAAGAAATCTCCCCTCTCCATCACCGGCGCGTCCATCGGCTATTCCTTCCGCTTTTATCTGAGCGACATGGTCGGCAACGATGGCGTGAAAATGCTCTCCCTCGACGGCGCATATCCCGACAAGCAGCACATCCAAAACGGCTCCTACCCGCTGGTGTACCCCTTCTACGCGGTCTACCGCGCGGACGACCCCAACCCCAACGTCAGGAAGCTGGTGGACTGGCTCCTCTCAGCCGAGGGACAAAGCCTGATCGAGTCCTGCGGCTATACCTCTATCAAATGATAATACAGAATCTAGGGGCTGCTGCGCTTAAAATCGCAATAGCCCCTCAAAGTGTCATCCTGAGCCTTAGCGAAGGATCTTACAGTGCGATTTATCCACATGCGTAATACCTAGCATGTGTAATCTCGCGGTAAAAGATCCTTCACTTCGTTCAGGATGACATTTTTTCTAAGGGTGACCGCTCCTTTTCTTTGACAAATCTATATGGATTCGCTATAATAGACAGGAATCAAAAAACGCCTCCCTTTGGTAAAGGGAGGTGGGGCGGAGCCTGATCCGCCCGGAGGGATTGCACCATTTGATCGACTAAAAGGAGATACCGTTATTATGATCTATAACAACGTACTGGAGGCGGTCGGCGAGACCCCGCTGATCCGCCTGAACCGCATGGTAGACGAGGACAGCGCCGAGGTGCTGGTAAAGTTCGAGGCGCTGAACGTCGGCGGCTCCATCAAGACCCGCACCGCGCTGAACATGATCAACCACGCCGAGAAGAAGGGCGAGCTCAAGCCCGACAGCATCATCGTCGAGCCGACCTCCGGCAACCAGGGCATCGGTCTCGCGCTCGTCGGCGCGGTGAAGGGCTACAAGACCATCATCATCATGCCCGACTCCGTCAGCGTGGAGCGCCGCAAGCTGATCAAGCACTACGGCGCGAAGGTCATGCTGATCCACGACGCGGGCGATATCGGCGCGTGCATCGACGAGTGCCTCCGAACCGCCCTGAAAATGAAGGAGAAGGATCCGCGCGTCTTTGTGCCCCAGCAGTTCGCGAACATCAACAACGTCCGCGCCCATAAGAAGTACACCGCGCTCGAGATCATGCAGCAGTGCGCCGACCATATCGACGGCTTCTGCTCCGGCATCGGCACCGGCGGCACCCTGACCGGTATCGGCGAGGTGCTCAAGGCGCAGTACCCCGAGATCGAGATCTGGGCGGTCGAGCCTGAGAACGCCGCGATCTTAGCGGGCGGCACCATCGGCACCCACCTGCAAATGGGTATCGGCGACGGCATCATCCCCGATATCCTGAACCGGGAGATCTACGATGAGATCTACGTCGTCACGGATGAGGAGGCGCTCGAGACCGCAAAGCGCCTTGCGCGCGAGGAGGGCTTGATGTGCGGCATCTCCAGCGGCACGAACGTAGCCGCCGCCTTAAAGCTCGCGAAGAAGCTCGGCAAGGGCAAGACCGTCGTCACCGTCCTTCCCGACACCGCGGAGCGCTATTTCTCCACCCCCCTGTTCGAGGAATAACCGGCGCCCACATGTAGGGACGAGCATTGCTCGTCCGAAATAGTCGAGCCTTGCCAACGGCTGAACCGTTAGCAGGAAAACGTTCTTTTCTGTAAATGCACGCTTACGGCAATCTCACAAAAAGGAGCAGTATTTTCAGCACCGCAAGAGGTAAAAAAGATGAAGGATAACAACCTGAAATGGAAGGTGGGGGAGAGGAAGCTCCTCCTCCATACCCCTGTTTTCGACGTAAACGTCCAGCACGAGATCGCGCCCAACGGAGTCGAGGGCGACTACATCGCCATGACCGCCCCCGACTGGGTGCAGACGATCGCCGTCTACGAGGGACAGTTCGTGCTGGTGCGCCAGTGGCGCCATTCGTCCGAGACGGTCAGTCTCGAGTTTCCCGGCGGCGTCGCCGATGAGGGGGAGGACCCTGCAGAGAGCGCAAGCCGCGAGCTCTTGGAGGAAACCGGCTTCAAGGTCGGCAGGCTGACCCACCTCGGCTCCGTCAGCCCGAATCCCGCGCTGTTCTGCAACCGCTTCCACGTCTATCTCGCGGAGGAGCTCACCCAGACGGGCGCCCAGCACCTTGACGACGACGAGTTTTTGACCTATGAGCTCATGCCCATCGACGAGGTCGTCGCGTCCTACGGCACGGGCGAGTTCTCCCATGCCCTGATGGGTACGGCGCTGATGCTGTACCTCCAATACACCATGAAGGCGAGAAAGCCATGAGAACGATCGGCAATATCCTGTGGTTCATCTTCGGCGGCTTCCTCAGCGGACTGAGCTGGTGGCTCTTCGGCGCGCTGTGGTGCATCACCATCGTCGGCATCCCGGTGGGCTTGCAGTGCTTCAAGCTCGCGTCCGTGTCCTTCTGGCCGTTCAAAAAGGAGATCTATTACGAGGGCGGCGCGGTTTCCTGCATCGTGAACGTCCTGTGGTTCTTCTTCGGCGGGATCGAGATGGCGGCGCTGAACGCGGCGTTCGGCTTGATCTGGTGCATCACCATCGTCGGCATTCCCTTCGGCATGCAGTTCTTCAAGCTCGCGAAGCTCTCCTTAGCCCCTCTCGGCGCAGTCGTCCGAAAGGTGTATTAATGGGATAGGCTTCCCCTCGGGGGGGAAAAGCTGTCAGGCTGTGCCTGACTGATGAGGGACAGGCGTTTCCACACTCACCCCGAACTCAGCGCGATCGCCATATCATTGATAAAACAAGGGACTGTGAAGATCGAAGCATCACGCTTCGCTTCACAGTCCCTTTTGCTATGTACGGATGAAAAGAGTCTATTGCTTATGGCAGGAGCCGGACATGGGACACGCCTTGCAGTTGCCGCAGTTACAGACCATCGACTGCCCTCTGCGCTTCTTCTTCACCATGTTCACGATGATAGCCGCGACGATCGCGACCAGCACAGCGCAGATGATGATGGTGCCGATATTCTCTGAGATCCATGTCAACATACATTCCACTCCTTTAGTTTTGTGATGTCATTTCGAGGGAGCAACCCCCTGTCACTCCGACCGGTCGCAGCAGGAAGGAGATTGCCACACCGCCTTGCGGCGGTTCGCATGACACGATCCTACTTGACCTTCACCTTCTTAGTCAGCTTGCTCGCTTCCTTATACGGCTTGAACAGCATGAACAGCATGCCGATGATCAGCAGGATCGCGACGATCAGACCGAAAACGTTCAGGTTGCCGGTGAAGGCGCCGCCGATTTGGTTGATGCACAGCGCGACCGCATAGGCGAACAGGCATTGATAAGCGATCGCGAACGCCGTCCATTTACCGGAGTTCATCTCGCGCTTGATCGCGCCCATCGCCGCGAAGCACGGCGCGCACAGCAGGTTGAATACCATGAAGGAGAAGCCCGTCACACCGGTAAAGACAGAAGCCAGCGTCGCCCATGTAGACAGCTCGCCACCGCCGTAGAGAACGCCCATCGTGCCGACGATGTTCTCCTTGGCAATGAGACCGGTGATAGAGGCGACAGCCGCCTGCCAGTTGCCCCAGCCGAGCGGTGCGAAGATCCAGGAGATCGCGTTGCCGATCACAGCGAGGATGCTGCTGCCGATCTCCTCCTCACCCAGCATCGTGAACGCGCCGTCCACAAAGCCGAAGCGGGAGAGGAACCACAGAACGATGGTGGAGAGCAGGATGATCGTGCCCGCCTTCTTGATGAAGGACCAGCCGCGTTCCCACATGGAGCGCAGGACGTTGCCGAGCGTCGGCCAGTGATAAGCGGGCAGTTCCATAACGAAGGGAGCCGGCTCGCCCGCGAAGGGCTTGGTCTTTTTCAGCATGATACCGGAGACGATGATCGCCGCCATGCCGATGAAGTACGCGGAGGTGGAGACCCACGGCGAACCGCCGAAGATCGCGCCCGCGATCATCGCGATGAAGGGGATCTTTGCGCCGCAGGGGATGAAGGTGGTGGTCATGATGGTCATGCGGCGGTCGCGCTCATTCTCAATGGTACGCGACGCCATGATGCCGGGGATGCCGCAGCCCGTACCGATCAGGATCGGGATGAAGCTCTTGCCGGAGAGACCGAAGCGGCGGAAGATACGGTCGAGCACGAACGCGATACGCGCCATGTAGCCGCACGCCTCTAAGAACGCTAAGAGCAGGAACAGCACCAGCATCTGGGGAACGAAGCCCAGCACCGCGCCGACGCCCGCGACGATACCGTCGAGGATCAGGGAGGAGAGCCATTCGGGAGCCTTCGCCGCCTCGAGCCATCCGCCGATGATCGCCGGGATGCCCGGCACCCATACGCCGAACTGCGAGGGATCGTCCGGCTTGCCCTCGTTTTTCGCGAAGGTCTCAGCCGCCGCGATCACGTCCTTGCCGGTCGAGGTCTCGTCGCTGACCTCCAGCGTTTCCTCGTCCTCCACCTGATAGGTGAATTCGTCCGTGTCCTTGACGGAGGAGATGAACTTGTTCACCGCCTGTACCGCCGCGGCGGGATCGTAATTCTCATTCTCAGAGTCGAGCGCGTCGAGCAGCTCGTCGTTTCCTCTGGCTTCCGCCGCGCCTGTCAGCACGCCGATCGCTTCCGCGTGCTCCTCATACTGCGCCGTACCGATGCCGAAGAGGTGGTAGCCGTCGCCGAAGAGTCCGTCATTCGCCCAGTCGGTCGCCGCCGTGCCGACGGTGACCATGGAGATGTAGTACACCAGGAACATGATGACCGCGAAGATCGGCAGTCCCAGCCAGCGGTTGGTGACCACCCGGTCGATCTTGTCGGAGGTCGAGAGCTGACCCTTCTGCTTGTTTTTGTAAACGCCGTCGATGATCTTGCCGATGTAGACGTAACGCTCGTTGGTGATGATGGATTCCGCGTCGTCGTCATACTCGTCCTCGACAGCCTTGATGTCCTTCTCAATGTGATTGCGCGTCTCCTCGCTCAGTCCGAGCTTCTCGATGACCTTGTCGTCGCGCTCGAAGATCTTCACCGCGTACCAGCGTTGCTGTTCCTCGGGCAGGTCGTGCACGCACGCTTCCTCGATATGCGCGATCGCGTGCTCCACGGAGCCGTCGAACGGATGCTTCGGGACGGGCTTCTTGTCCTCAGCCGCTTTGATCGCCGCTTCCGCCGCCTCGATCACGCCCTTGCCCTTCAGCGCGGAGATCTCCACCACCTTACAGCCCAGCGCGCGCGCCAGCTCAGCGGTGTTGATCTTGTAGCCGTTCTTTTCCACGACGTCCATCATGTTGATGGCGACGACGACCGGGATGCCCAGCTCGCACAGCTGCGTGGTCAGGTAGAGGTTGCGCTCCAGGTTCGTGCCGTCCACGATGTTGAGGATCGCGTCGGGACGCTGGTCGACCAGATAGTTACGGGCGACGACCTCCTCCATCGTGTAAGGGGAGAGGGAGTAGATACCGGGCAGGTCGGTGATGGTCACGCCGTCGTGTTTTTTCAGCTTGCCTTCCTTCTTTTCGACAGTAACTCCCGGCCAGTTGCCGACGAACTGGTTGGAGCCTGTCAGCGAGTTGAACAGCGTCGTCTTACCGCTGTTCGGGTTACCCGCCAGAGCAATTGTCAAATTCATTTCTTTACCTCATTTCATTTGGAGTGAGCCTCAGCAAACTGAGTTGCTCTCTGCTAATCTTACGCCAAAAAATATAGAAAGCCTCACGACTTCCTATTCAAGCAATCATTCGACCTCGACCATCGCCGCGTCCGCCTTGCGGATGGAGAGCTGATAGCCGCGCACGGTGATCTCGATGGGATCGCCCAGCGGAGCGACCTTCTGCACGGTGACCTCAACGCCCTTGGTGATGCCCATGTCCATGATGCGGCGCTTGACCGCGCCCTCGCCGTGGAGCTTCTTCACCTTTGCGGAGCTTCCGATCGCTACGTCTCTGAGTGTGTTCATACTTTTTCCTCCTTTAATGATCAGTCATTCCGAGGGACGCGGGAATCCCACAAAGAGGAACGCGTGCCCTCACAACGACAATAAATACTAGATCATGATTCTCTGCGCCATTTCCTTGCTGATAGCGATGCGCGCGCCCTTGACGTTGACGATCAGGTTGCCGCCCATGGAGCTGACGACCGTGACCGCGCCGCCGGGCACAAAGCCCAGATTCTGGAGATGGGTGCGGACCTCTGCGTTGCCGCCGATCCGTCTGATAATGTATTCTTCGCCTAAAGCGGCAAGTGTAAGCGGCATGCTCACCCCTCCTGTTCTGCGATTAGCTTAAGCTATCTTGATTAGCGATTGCTAATCGTTGATCTGAAAGATAGGGTTAGCTCAAACTAACCCTTCTTGTGTTATTATAGCAAGCCTTTTCCGGAATGTCAAGACTTTTTTCCTCAGAACCGTAGGGCGGGGGCTTGCTCCCGCCGAACCTTTCCTCCAACACTCTCTATCCTCAACACAGTAGGGGGCGTCGCCCTCGACGCCCCGAGACCCTTCCTTCACCACCCTCTCTCTGCAAAACAGTAGGGGGCGTCGCCCTCGACGCCCCGAAAACCTTTCCTCCCGATCTCACATTATAACGCAAGGAATGTTCCTGCCGAACTCCTTCCTACGTCTCCCTTTTACCCTTTCTCACCAGCACAACGACCGCCACGCCGAAGAGAATGATGCTCACCCATTGAGAGGTGGACAGCCCCAGAAGGAACCCGCGATACACGTCTCCGCGCAGGAATTCATCGCAGAAGCGCACGACCGGGTAGATCAGCAGATAGATCCAGATCAGCCGCTTCTCCATGATCCGCTTCCTGAACAGCGTCAGCAGGATGAAGAAGATGATCAGGTTGCACCCGCTCTCGAGCAGCTGCACCGGGAATCGGTTCACGCCGTTGATGCTCGGGATATTGGTGTTCGTGTGCGTTGTGAAGCCGAACTCGCTCTCGATCCCGTAACAGCACCCGCCGAGGAAGCACCCGACCCTCCCGAACGCGTGGAACAGCGGCGTCAGCACCGCATAAATATCAAAAAGTTCGCTTCGCTGAAAGCGCAGGGTCTTGCTGTGCTTGGAGTACAGGTGCAGCGCGAGACACCCGCCCAGAAACCCGCCGTAAAAGACCATCCCGGAGAAGGCGGCGGCGAGCGCCTGTATCACCTCAAAGAAGCTCAGCTTGTCGAGATTCACGATGATCCCGTAGAGCAGTCTGACGCGCGTCACGCCGTAGAGCAGAGAGGCGCCGACCGCCATCCCGGCGTAAACGAGCACCATTGCGATCGCAAAGTCATAGATATTGATGTTTCTCTGTTTGATCAGCCGTATTCCGACAAGCCAGCAGGCGACGATTCCCAGCAGCGCCATCACGCCGTAGGTGCCGATCGGCTTGCCGAACAGCTCAAAGCTCTCAAACATCGTGTCCTTCCATCCTTCCAAAAAACAACGCAGCCAGCCGAACGACTGACTGCGTTGCTTCAATAAATCAGATTAATAATAACTGCCCAGCAGGCTGCTCACGGAGCTGCTGTAGCGGCAGCAAGCGGAGATCGCCGGAACGGTGCAGGAGAAGAAGCCTACCAGCGCCGCCGCACAGCCGATTACTGCGACCACGAGACCCGCGACCGCCATGTCGTTCGCATGTTCGCGTAGGGGATGTAGCCGAGTACAAAGGCGACGATGCCGAGCACCAGCGCCGCAATGCACATACCCTTCTTACCGCCCTGAGGAGCCGGTGCGGGCATACCCTGAGGAGCCGGTGCAGGTATCTCCTGAGGAGCCGGAGCGGGCGCGCCCTGAGGATTCATCTCAGGCATATTGTTATTGTTGAATTCATCCATAAAAAATACCTCCGTAAAAGTCAAGATGGTTCTGTAACAGATTCAGTATATCATATCCGAACTCACGTTTCAAGTCGGAAATGTTTACAGTTGTGTAAATCCGCTGTCAGTCCGCGTCGCTTTCCGCCGCTTGTGCGCTCTGTGCCTTCAGCTTCTTCGTTTTGATCGGGAGCATGACCAGTGCGAATATAAAGAGGATGATGCTCACCCACTGTGAGGTAGAAAGCCCGAAGAGCGACCCTCTGATCCCGTCGCCGCGCAGGAATTCATCCGAGAAGCGCACGATCGGGTAGATCAGCAGGTAAAGGTAGATCAGCCTCTTTTCCATGATGTGCTTTTTGAACAGCACAAGCAGGAGCAGGAAGATCAGGAGGTTGCACCCGCTCTCGAGAAGCTGCACCGGAAAGCGGTTCACGTCATTGATAGCCGGGTTGAGGTGATTGTTGTGCACGGTAAAGCCGAAGGGACTCTCGATGCCGTAACAGCACCCGCCGAAGAAGCATCCGACGCGTCCGAAGCCGTGAAACAAGGGGACGAGCACCGCGTAGATATCCAGAAGGTGGTCGCGGTGTGCCTTGACGTCCTTCGCACATTTGGTATAAATCAGGATGCCGATCGCCGCGCCGATAAAGCCGCCGTAAAAGACGAAGCCGTCCAACGCGGTTTTGACGCACATCCACAGTCCGCTCCACCCGATCTCGTAGAAATGCGAAAAGCCGTAGAATAGATAGCGATAGTTGGTAGCGGCATAAAGCAGGCTCGCGCCGATCGCCATGCCGATGCCCGCAGCGATCATGGTCAGAGCAAAGTCATAGATGTCGATATCATAGCGGCGTATCAGTAGCCTGCCGACCAAGAAGCAGGCTACAAAGCCCACAGCCGCCATAATGCCGTAGACACCGATCTGCTTACCGAAGATTTCAAATACAGGGAACATAGAACGCTCCTAATAGATAAGATAGCAGTTGATATAAAACAACGCAGCCGGCCGTAACAAACGACCGGCTGTGAAGTTTCAAATAACTTTTTTTTAGTTTACGGAAGAGCTGATCTGATCAAGAAGTTGGTTTGCTATTCTGGAATCGTTAGCAATCGCAGTACCGGCAGCGCAAACGATGCCGCATGCAATGGTGCCGATGATGGAAAGAATCAGACCGATGATGGAGAGAACGAGACCTGCAGTAGCAACGCCGTTCTTCTGACCGATAGCTTTGTAGCTCTTCTGAGCCTGGATCGCGAGAATCAGACCGATGACCGCGCAGATGATACCGATGATACCTAATACGAGACCCCACCAAGAGATAACGCAAGCTACGATACCGAGTACTAACGACGCAATGGCAAATCCCTTTTTACCCTGTTGCTGTTCCATTAAGAAAATCCTCCTTAAAGTTGTTTTGGTATTTATACCAATGCTAGTATAACACATACTTTAGCGAGTTGCAAGACTAAAATCATGACAAAATCGCAATCTTTTCTGAATAACGCGGAAAACTCTTGTGCATATTTCACAAAGTCATCCGTCGGTTTTTAGATATTTGGTGGATTTTTGCTTTCGGGCTACGTTTTTTATTGTATGGGATTTGAATTTGATATATAATAGTAGGGTAGTTCGGGAAGAAGAAGGCTCCCTTTCCCAAAGGGAGCGCAGTACGTCAAAAAGCAGTCATTGCGAGGAGCGCAAGCGACGTGGCGATCCCACATCCTCCCGCAGTCATTGCGAGGGCTTTAGCCCGTGGCAATCCCACATCCTCCCGCAGTCATTGCGAGGAGCGTAAGCAACGTGGCAATCCCACTTCCTCCCGCAGTCATTGCGAGGAGCGCAAGCGACGTGGCAATCCCACATCCTCCCGCGGTCATTGCGAGGAGCGCAAGCGACGTGGCAATCTCACATCCTCCCGCAGTCATTGCGAGGAGCGCAAGCGACGTGGCAATCCCACAAAGAGAAAAACCAACGTTTCACCCCCATCTTGCGGGTATGACATAATTTTTCTGCAACTAGTACACATACTCTTGAAAGGAGTTTTTACATTGAAACAGTACGACGCGAAACACATTCTCAATATCGCTATGGCGGGTCATTCCGGCGCAGGAAAGACCTCCGTCGCCGAGGCGATGCTCTATCTCTCCAAGGCGTCCGACCGTCTGGGCAAGATCGCCGACGGCAACACCCAGATGGACTATGATCCCGAGGAGATCCGCCGCAAGGTATCTATCGTTACCGCCGTGGCGCCCGTAGAGTGGAAGAACACCAAGATCAACATCATCGACACCCCCGGTCTGTTCGACTTTGAGGGCGGCGTATTTGAGGGCTACCGCGCGGCTGAGACCGCCGTGATCGTCGTCTCCGCGAAGGACGGCGTGAACGTCGGTACCGAGAAGGCTGTCAAGGCGGCTGATAAGGAAGGTCTGACCAAAATCTTCTTCGTCAACGGCGTCTGCGACGAGGACGCGCGCTTCTACCGCGTTCTCGAGGATCTGAAGGCGACCTTCGGTCCTTCCGTATGCCCCGTTATCGTTCCCCATATCGAGAACGGCCAGGCGAATACCTACATCAACCTGCTCGAGTACAGGGCTTATACCTATGATAAGAAGGGCAACGCGACTCCCACCCCGATCATCCCCGAGATGGGCGACCGCTTCGAGGGTCTGAGAGAAGCGATCAAGGAGGCTGTTGCCGAGACCTCTGAGGAGCTCATGGAGAAGTTCTTCATGGAGGAGGAGTTCACTCCCGAGGAGATCATCACCGGCGTGTCCCAGGGCGTCAAGGACGGCTCTCTCTGTCCCGTATTCTGCGGCGACGCTTCCACCACCTACGGCATTGAGCAGTTCCTCAACAGCATCACCTGGCTCGCTCCGACCGCTGACGTCAAGGGCGGCGAGACCGCTGTCGACGTGAACGGCGACCCGGTTGAGATCGCCTGCAACGAGCAGGGCGCGACCGCCGCGATCATCTTCAAGACCGTTGCCGACCCCTTCGTCGGTAAGCTGAGCTATTTCAAGGTCGTGTCCGGTAAGGTCACCACCGACGCGCCTCTGATCAATATGCGCACCGGTAACCAGGAGCGTATCACCAAGGTTCTCACCGTCCGCGGCAAGAAGCAGGAGGACGCCTCCGCCGTCGTTGCCGGCGATATCGGCGCGATCCCCAAGCTGACCTCCGCCAACACCGGCGATACCCTCTGCTCCCCGACCCGCAAGGTCATCCTCGACGGCATCGACTATCCTGCTCCTTCCTTCTCCATGGCGATGTACCCGAAGAAGAAGGGTGAGGAGGACAAGGTCGCTCAGGGTCTCTCCCGTCTCGTAGAGGAAGATCCCACCATCAAGTATGTCAGCGACCCTGAGACCAAGGAGCTGGTCGTTTCCGGTATGGGCGAACAGCACCTCGACGTCGTCGTTTCCAAGCTGAAATCAAAGTTCAACGTAGAGGTTGAGCTCAAGCAGCCCAAGGTCGCTTACCGCGAGACCATCCGCGGCAAGAGTGACGTTCAGGGCAGACATAAGAAGCAGTCCGGCGGTTCCGGCCAGTTCGGCGACGTCTGGATTCGCTTTGAGCCGTGCGACAGCGACTCTCTGGAGTTCGCGATCGAGGTCGTCGGCGGTTCCGTTCCCAAGCAGTTCTACCCGGCGGTTGAGAAGGGTCTGCGCGATTCCATCAAGCACGGCCCGCTCGCAGGCTACCCTGTCGTCGGCGTCAAGGCGACCCTCTACGACGGCTCCTACCATCCCGTTGACTCCAACGAAATGGCGTTCAAGACCGCCGCTCAGATCGCGTTCCGCAACGGTATCCCGCAGGCGAAGCCCGCTCTCTTAGAGCCGGTCGGCACCCTCAAGGCGACCGTCCCGGATGCCAACATGGGCGACATCATGGGCGAGGTCAACAAGCGCCGCGGCCGTGTTCTCGGCATGAACGTCGGCGAGGACGGCATGCAGGTCGTTGACGCGGAGGTCCCGATGGCTGAGATGGCTGATTTCTCCATCTTCATGCGCCAGTGCACCCAGGGTCGCGGCACCTTCACCTTCACCTTCGAGCGCTATGAGGACGCTCCCGCCCAGGTAGCCCAGAAGGTCATCGAAGCCGCCAAAGCCGAAGCCGAGTGATCGGTAACACTGACCTAAATAATGCATAAAACTACGCCCCGGATCTCTCCGGGGCGTTTTTGCGTCAATGCAGCATATGAATCTCTGTCCATAGGGGGCGTCGCCCTCTGACGGTCGCGCGCGAAAATGTTTAACTAGTCACCGGTCACTAACCACTTTCAACTTTCCACTTTCAACTTTTCACTGATCAAACGCCATCCTGCTCCGCTTCTCTCCCAAGCCATATAGATCATCCATCTCCGCCATATACCTCTGGATGGCGGTCGCGTCGGAGATCTCCGGCGAATCGGGGGAGAGGGCAGAGCGCAGGGCGATCCGTCCGTCCACATCCTCCACGACCTCCGCGAGCACGCGTTGCACGAGCGTCGCGTCAACGATCTCGATCTCGCCGCTGCCGTCCGCGTCGCCGAGAACGTATTCATATCGGTAAAGCCCATAGTAGTTCGTCAGCCAGTCGTTGCGCTCTCCGCACCATGTTTTGAGAAGCTGATAATTCGCGTCATATCCCCTCAGCGGCGGGCGCTGGTAGTTGAGCCACCACCTGCCGGGATCCCAGACGGTGAAGTTCCGTGCAAAGACCGCGCTGTTTTCATCGCGCATGCTGTCGAGAACCCCGCCATCCTTTGCGATATTCTCAAAGTAGTCATAGTGGTCGGCGTAGACCTGCTTGACCTCCCTGTCGAACCACTTTTTGCCGACGAGGTAACGGTAAAAATGCTTGTCGCTCTGCATGATGCCGTCGCTGACGCTCCCCGCCTTTGCGGAGGCGGAGTTCAGCTCGCCGTTGAGGTTGCCGAGCGCGAGGTCATAGTCCCACGGAGGGCCCGCGTACAGCATCCCGTCCTTGTAGTAGAAGAACACCGAGCTTAGCCCGAAGTCGCCCGTCTTGGCATATTCATTGAGCAGGTAGAATTTCGCGAAGGACGCGATATCGAGCTTTTCACGGATCGCGGCTTCATCCCCTGTGCGAAGGGTCTCCGCGATATCCTGCATGATCGCTTGGGCGTAGGCGACCTGTTCATCGGTCGGCTCGTCCGGGTCGCTGAGCGCAAAGCGCATCCCGCCCGCCGTGATATAGCTCACGCCGTCCTCCGTGCGGCTCGCCTCATATTCCAGCAGAAAGTCCTTCATCCCGTCGTTGCTCTCGATGTCGATGTCGACCCTGTCCCTGCCCTCCTGAACCGGCTCATAGAGCGTGTAGCATCCGCGGTAGGAGCCGTCCAGCCACACCTCAACGAACCTCTGCTCAGAGGTGTATTCCAGCCCCAGCTCATGTGCCAGATCAAATACCAGATAATTTCGCAGAAGGGTAGGGTCAAAGCAGTTCGCCAGCAGCGCCCATTTCTTGCCGCTGCCCATCCCGAGAACGTTCTTTTTCTTTGCAAATTTGAAGTTGAAGGATTTCTTGGTGACGTGCGCCATCGCCGTGCTGTTGCCGCGCACCTTGAGGTTCACCGCGTCGCTGAGTGCCGCGCCGTCCGTGTCGGTGATCGTGATCTG
This sequence comes from uncultured Ruminococcus sp., assembly GCA_902773635.1. Classification (GTDB taxonomy): domain Bacteria; phylum Bacillota; class Clostridia; order Oscillospirales; family Acutalibacteraceae; genus Ruminococcoides. The sequence goes on from CACYFH010000003.1 coordinate 24,012, forward strand.
CGCGGGAACATAACCGTCCGCTTTTTCCAGAGACAAGCCCTTTCCGTCCGCGGTCGTGATCTCGATCTTCGGTACGGTGACAGCAGATTCACCGATCGGTATGCTCTCACCCGCAGCGCCCGTCGCCGCGACCGCCTCCCTCACGTCCGGCTCCGCATACGGCGGTTCATCCTCCGCCGCAAAAGCCGTGACCGCCATACTAAATACCAATGGTAAAGAAAGCAGAAAAGCCAAAAATCTTTTCATAATAATCATCCTCTGTTCGGATTTCTTGACCGCATTATAGCACGAAACAGCAGAATATACAATAGAAAAGCTCCCGGGAATCTCCGGGAGCTTCATTGTTAAAAGCATCAAAAGACCATACGAGCACATGACATACCCTTTTCAAATCCATACGAGCACATGACACGCCGTTGATCCATTGAATTGTCAAATATCACCTTTTAATAGGCGGATAAAAGAGCACGCGTGCTCATCTCATGATCATGCTCTTGCCGGTCATTTCCTCAGGCTGAGGCAGACCCATGATGTCGAGCATGGTGGGCGCGATATCCGCCAGCACGCCGCCCGCTCTGAGCTCCTTGCACTCGTCATAACCGACAACGCAGAAGGGCACGGGGTTGGTGGTGTGCGCGGTGAAGGGGGTGCCGTCTCTGTCAATCATGCGGTCGGCGTTGCCGTGATCCGCAGTGATACAGCTCACGCCGCCCATCTCAGCGACCGCGTCGGTGACCTTCTTGACGCCCCAGTCGACCGCCTCAACAGCCTTGACCGCCGCGTCAAAAACGCCGGTGTGACCGACCATGTCGCAGTTCGCAAAGTTGAGGATCACCACGTCATACTTGCCGCTCTTGATGGCTTCGACGCATTTCTCGGTGACCTCATACGCGCTCATGTGCGGCTGCATGTCGTAGGTCGCGACAGCCGGGGACTTGACCAGAATACGATCCTCGCCCTCATACTGCTTCTCAACGCCGCCGTTGAAGAAGAAGGTGACGTGCGCGTACTTCTCGGTCTCCGCGATCCTGAGCTGGGTCAGACCGTTCTTGGAGAGATACTCGCCGAGGGTGTTGACCAGCTTCTGCGGCTTGAAGGCGATCTCAACATTCGGCATCGTCGCGTCATACTGGGTCATGCAGACGTAGCAGACAGGGAAGAAGCCGTTCCTGCGCTCAAAGCCCGCGAAATCGGGATCGACAAAGGTGCGGGTGATCTCACGCGCTCTGTCGGGACGGAAGTTGTAGAAGATGACGGAGTCGCCCGCCTTGACGGTGTCGCCGCCTGCGATGACTGCGGGCAGCATGAATTCGTCCGTCACGCCGTTGTCATAGCTGTTCTGGACAGCCTGAACGGGATCTGTCTCCTGAACGCCCTCGCCGTAGACGATCGCGGAGTACGCCTTCTCGACGCGCTCCCAGCGGTTGTCTCTGTCCATCGCGTAGTATCTGCCGGAGATGGTCGCGATCCTGCCGACGCCGATCTCCTCACACTTCGCGACAGCCTGCTCGACATACTCCTTCGCGCTGGAAGGCGGTACGTCTCTGCCGTCGAGGAATGCGTGGATGAAGACCTTCTTCAGACCCTTGCGCTTCGCAAGCTCCAGGATACCGTACATATGGGTGTTGTGGCTGTGAACGCCGCCCGGAGACAGCAGACCGAAGAGGTGCAGAGAACCGTCGTTCTCAAGCGCGTTGTCAACAGCCTTGTTCATCGCTTCATTCTCGAAGAAGTCGCCGTCCTCAATGGACTTGGTGATGCGGGTAAGCTCCTGATAGACGATGCGGCCTGCGCCCATGTTGGTGTGGCCGACCTCGCTGTTGCCCATCTGACCGTGCGGCAGACCTACGTCGAGACCCGACGCGCCGATCATGGTAACAGGATTCTTGAAGAACAGCTGGTCAAGATGCGGCGTGCGCGCGTAGTCGATCGCGTTGCCGTACTTGGGAGCGATACCGAAGCCGTCCATAATGATTAATGCTACAGGTTTTTTCATATAATTGTCCTCTCTATGTAGGAGTAAAGGCTCCCTTTGGTAAAAGGAGACACTGAGATCAATACTCCGCAGGCTTGGTCGCGTCAACGATCGCCGCGAACTTCTCTGCAACCAGAGAAGCGCCGCCGATCAGACCGCCGTCAACGTTGGTTTTCGCCAGCAGCTCAGCCGCGTTCTTGTCGTTCATGGAGCCGCCGTACTGGATGGTGACGCTCGCCGCGATCTCCAGACCGTACAGACCCTTTAAGCACGCTCTGATGAACTCACAGACTTCCTCAGCCTGCTCAGCGGTAGCGGTCTTGCCGGTGCCGATTGCCCATACAGGCTCGTAAGCGATGACGACGTTCGCCATCTCCTCGGGAGTAACGTCCCACAGATCAAGCTTGATCTGACGCGCGATGACCTCGTTGGTGATGTTGCACTCGCGCTCCCAGAGCAGCTCGCCGACGCAGACGATGGGCTTGAGACCCGCCGCCAGAGCAGCCTTGACACGCTTGTTGACGGTCTCGTCAGTCTCGCCGAAGTACTGTCTGCGCTCGGAGTGACCGATGACGACGTACTCTACGCCGAGCTCCTTGAGCATGCCGGTGCTGATCTCGCCGGTGAACGCGCCGCTCTCTGCCCAGTGGCAGTTCTGCGCGCCGACTTTGATGTTAGTATCTCTTGTTGCCTCAATAGCGATGCCGAGATCTACATAAGGTACACAGATTATGACCTCGCAGTTCGCGTCGGCTACGAGAGGCTTGATCTCCTCGATCAGAGAGGTTGCTTCACTGGGAGTCTTGTTCATCTTCCAGTTGCCGGCGATGATGGTTTTTCTCATACCTTTGGTTAATGCGTCAAGTAACATAGTAAAATTCCTTTCTATGATGGTAACAGAGGGCGACGTAGAGCCGCCCTCCTTCATTTACAGATTAATCCTTATCAGCGATAGCCGCGATACCGGGCAGGACCTTGCCCTCGAGGTACTCGAGTGAAGCGCCGCCGCCGGTGGAGATATGGCTCATCTTGTCGGCAAAGCCGAGGTTGACGACAGCCGCAGCGGAGTCGCCGCCGCCGATGATGGTGGTAGCGTCGGTCTCAGCCAGCGCCTTCGCGACAGCGATGGTGCCCTCAGCGAGGATCGGGTTCTCAAATACGCCCATCGGACCGTTCCAGACAACGGTCTTGGCGCTCTTGACAGCCTCAGCATACAGCTCTCTGGTCTTGGGGCCGATGTCCAGACCCATGCAGGTCTCCGGGATCTCGCCCGCATCGAATACCTCGGTGTCGATCGGCGCGTCGATCGGATCGGGGAACGCCTTGGTGCAGACGGTGTCAACCGGCAGGAGGAGCTTCTTGCCGAGCTCCTCAGCCTTCTTGATCATCTCGAGGCAGTAGTCGAGCTTGGTGTCGTCTACCAGAGAGGTGCCGATCGCCTTGCCCTGCGCCTTTAAGAAGGTGTAGGCCATGCCGCCGCCGATGATGAGGGTGTCGCACTTCTCGAGCAGGTTGGAGATAACGTTCAGCTTGTCCGCTACCTTAGCGCCGCCAAGGATCGCAACGAAGGGACGAACCGGAGCCTCAACCGCGTTGCCGAGGTAGTCGATCTCCTTCTGCATGAGGTAACCGACAGCGGTCTCCTTGATGTGATCGGTCACGCCGACGGTGGAGCAGTGAGCGCGGTGAGCGGAGCCGAAAGCGTCCATGACGAATACGTCCGCGAGAGAAGCCAGCTCAGAGCTGAACGGCTCGAGGTTCTTGGTCTCTTCCTTGCGGAAACGGGTGTTCTGGAGCAGAACAACGTCGCCGTCCTTCATAGCGGCTACGGCGGCCTTCGCGTTCTCGCCGACGACCTCGTCGTCATTTGCAAAAACGACTTCCTGACCGAGCAGCTCGGAGAGGCGAACCGCAACGGGAGCGAGGGAGAACTTCTCCTCGGGGCCGTTCTTCGGCTTGCCCAGGTGAGAGCAGAGGATAAGCTGACCGCCGTCAGCGATGATCTTCTTGATGGTGGGGAGCGCTGCGGTGATACGGTTGTCGTTGGTGATCACGCCGTCCTTGAGCGGAACGTTGAAATCACAGCGGCAGAGTACCTTTTTGCCCTTGAAGTTGATGTCATCAACGGTGTACTTGTTGAGTTTCATGATAAAAACATCCTTTCTTCGTATCGGTATCCGCTGAATGTTAGCTTCATCTAACCGTGCAGACCCGATACCATAATTTAACATGTTAATTATATACCAGATCGCAGTCTATTTGCAATACCAAAAGAGAATTATTATGTGCTTTTTTGTGAGATTTGTTAGGTGTTTGCCTTTGCTTACCGACATCCGGTACAGTTTCCTGACAAGATAAGAGAAACAGCGACATTTTCCGTGATGACAAAAGCGTTACACCCTCCGCACAAGTATTAAAAAAGAGGCTGAAAACCGCCGGCAAAACCATACATTTTCACTAAAAATAATTACAAAAAGTTTTTTCGGTTGACTTTACGCCGCGGATGGTTTATCTTATTATAGAACCATAATAGGCTCAGTGCCCTCTTATGATCCTTTGACTCATACGCGGAACATCCTCCGCGTGCCATATACACTCAGTTTGAATTGAGGAAGTGTACGATTTTGGAAAAGATTATCATCAACGGCGGAAAGCCCCTTTTCGGCGAGGTCACCGTCAGCGGCGCGAAGAACGCGGCTGTGGCGATCATCCCGGCTGTCGTTCTGTGCGACGAGCCGTGCCGTATCGAGAATATACCGAATATCTCCGACGTCTCCCTGATCGCGACGATCCTGAAGGAAATGGGCGCGATGGTGCGCCGCGTCGACAAGAACACGCTCGATATCGACCCGCGCCCCATTAATACCTATGAGGCGACCGGCGAGAGCGTGTGCGGCATGCGTGCGTCCTATTACCTGCTCGGCGCGCTTCTGGGCCGCTTCCATAATGCGAAGGTCGCCCTGCCCGGCGGCTGTAACTTCGGCGTCCGTCCCATCGACCAGCACTTGAAGGGCTTCGCTCTCATGGGCGCCCACAATGAGCTTGTCAACGGCGCTGTCATCGAGAGCACGACCTCCGGCTCCTTCCACGGTGCGCGCGTCTATTTCGATACCGTTTCTGTCGGCTCCACCATCAACCTGATGCTCGCCGCTGTCAAGGCGGAGGGTCAGACGATCCTCGAGAACGCCGCCAAGGAGCCGCATATCGTCGACCTTGCGAACTTCTTGAACTCTATGGGCGCGAACATCCGCGGCGCCGGTACGGACGTCATCAAGATCCGCGGCGTCGAGTATCTCCACGGCGTGACCTATTCCATCATCCCCGACCAGATCGAGGCGGGCACCTATATGGCTGCCGCCGCCGCGACGCGCGGCAAGATCACCGTCCGCAACATCACTCCGAAGCACTTAGAGAGTATCTCCTCCAAGCTCAGAGAAATGGGCTGTGAGGTCGATGAATATGATGAAGCTGTCGTCGTCGACGCGACCAAGCGTCCGCTGAGCAGCGTGAACATCAAGACCATGCCCCATCCCGGCTTCCCGACCGACTGCCAGCCCCAGTTCGTGGCGCTTCTGTCCACCGTGAAGGGTATCTCCATCGTCAACGAGAGCGTGTGGGATAACCGCTACCAGTACGTCAGCGAGCTTGTCCGCATGGGCGCGAAGATCTCCGTCGAAGGCCGTCTCGCCATCGTCGAGGGCGGTACGCTCGTCGGCGCTCCCGTCAAGGCTACCGACCTGCGCGCAGGCGCGGCGATGGTGATCGCGGGACTTGTCGCCGAGGGCACGACCAATATCTCCAACATCAAGTACATCGAGCGCGGCTACTCCGACGTGGTGACGAAGTTCCAGAGCCTCGGCGCCGATATCAAAAAGATCTACTATCCCGATAACGAGACTGCCGCAACAACGGCATAAGAGAAAGCCACCGCAGGGTGGCTTCTTTTAGTGAATAGGGAATAGAGAATAGAGAATAGAAACGGGTGGGCTTTGCCCACACCCGATGATTAGTTTTTAACCGAGGAGTTTCAGATAAATGGCAAAAATCGTACCGCTCTTCTCTTCGAGCAAGGGCAATTCCTATTATATCCAGGGCAACAGCTCCGCGATCCTGATCGACGCGGGACGCAACCTCAAACAGCTCGAGCTTGCGCTGTCGGCGAACTACCTGTCCATGCAGAACGTGCGGGCGATCTTCGTGACCCACGAGCACTCCGACCACATCAGCGCCTTGAAGGTGCTTTTGAAGCGCTACGATATCCCGCTCTACACCTCGCGCGGCACGCTCGACTACCTGACCCGCACCGACAAGGTGCCCGCGTCTGCTCGACTGAACGTGATCACGGACGCGGTCGAGACCGCAGGCTTCCGCGTCGAGCGCGTGGAGACCTCCCACGACGCCGCCGAGCCGTGCGGCTATTTCGTCACCACCCCCGACGGCAGGCGCATGAGCCTTGTCACCGATACCGGCTATCTCACCCAAAACGCGCGTCAGGCGCTCTCCCGCTCTCACCTTGCGGTCATCGAGTCCAACCATGATATCGACATGCTCCGCGAGGGCATGTATCCGTATATCCTCAAACAGCGCATCCTCTCCGACAGCGGACACCTGAGCAACGCCGCCTGCGCCGAAGCCCTTCCCGATTTCGTCGGCTCGGGACTGACCCGCATCATTCTCGGTCATCTAAGCGAGGAGAACAACACCCCGCACCTCGCGCTGAACGAGTCGATCGACGCCCTCTCTCACGCCGGAATGGTACGCAATTCCGACTACCTGATCGACGTCGCTCCCGTCGCCACCAACGGCAAGTCCGTCTTATTCTGACCCTTCTTCGTCCTATTTTCCTTTCGCAATCCCACAAAGAGGAGCAGGGCGAATCATCCCATAATCAGGAGAACACTATGCTCACCATCAATATCATCTGCGTCGGCAAGCTCAAGGAAGCCTACCTGCGCGACGCGATCGAAGAATACAGCAAGCGCATGAAGCCGCTGTGCAGGCTCAGTATCATCGAGCTCCCCGAGGAGCGTGTCAGCGACAACCCCTCGCCCGCCCAGATCACCCACACCGTCGCCGCCGAGAGCGACCGCATCATGCAGAAGCTCGGCAAGGGCGACTATGTGATCGCCATGTGCGTTGAGGGCAGGAGCATCAGCTCCGAGGAATTCTCCCAAAGGCTCGAGAGCGTCTCCATGCAGACCAGCACCGTCGACCTGATCATCGGCGGAAGCTGGGGACTGAGCGACGCGCTGAAAGCCCGCGCCGACTTCAAGCTGAGCATGGGGAAGATGACCTTTCCCCACCAGCTCTGCCGCGTGATGCTCCTCGAACAGCTCTACCGCGCTTTCCAAATCAGCAAGGGTACAAAATACCACAAATAGGTGATCATATGAAACACGAAATCATCCCGCTCAGCTTAGCCGATTATCAAAAGTGCGGCAACATTTGGGATATGCAGGAGAAGCCCGACCTCGCGGCGCAATTCTACCGCGAGCTGCAAAGCGGCAACCGCACCACCTACGTCTATATGATCAACGGTGAATTCATCGGCGAGATCTCCACTGTGAAGGATTCCGGCGACAGCGATTACACTATCCCGAACCGCCGTCTCTACCTCTCCCGCCTGATCGTCAAGTCCGAGTACAGACGGCAGGGAATCGGCAGGCTCCTGACCGATCACGTTGCAGAAAAGGCAAAAGCACTCGGCTATTGCGAACTGTCCGTCGGCGTCGATTTGGATAACTACGCCGCTTTGAAGCTGTATATCGAAGTCGGTTTCGATAAAATCCTCTTTATCGGCGAGGATGAATACGGAAGATACGTCAAGCTCTTAAAATCGCTGTGATTTTTCAGAGAACGCATTGACAAATGTATAAAAAACGCTATAATAAAGATACAAGGAGTTATCCGATAGACGGTTAGCCCTCGATATGGTTAAAAATAACCGCTACCTTTGGACGTGGGGCGGTTATTTTTTATGCGTAAACATTAATATCGTAAAGACGAGAGTAATGATTCCGACGACAAACATAGCGAAACCGAAAAGATCGCTGTATGTAACGTACTGCATAACAATCCCTCCTTTACCTGAGCATCAGAGGGACTATGCCCTCTGTGAAAAAAGAGGACAAACCGCCTACCGTATATGGAGATAACTCCTTGCACTGATAGTTTAGCAAATAAGATAGAAAAAGTAAACTTTTACTACAATATCGTAATCTCAGATTACGGCATATTCACGCTAGAAGGAGGACAAAATGGCTTTTGACGGTATGATGATGACAATGGTGCGGCATGAGCTCTGTGCGGCTCTCTGCGGCTCCCGCGTCACCCAGATCTACCAGCCCGCGCGCGACGAGCTGGTGTTCGCGTTCCGCACCCCGGACGGCGCGAAGAAGGTGCTGATTCGCCTCTCGGACAGCCCGCGCATCCATATCTCCTCCTGCTCGATCGAGAACCCGCCCGCGCCTCCGATGCTCTGTATGCTGCTGCGCAAGCGTCTCGGCGGCGCGCGTCTCGACGATGTGACCCAGCCCGGCAACGAGCGCGTTATCTGCCTGCATTTCGAAGCCGTCAACGAGATCGGCGACCGCGAGAAGCTGCGCCTGTATATCGAGATCATGGGGCGCTATTCCAACGCCGTTCTGACGGACGGAGAGGATAAGGTGATCGAAGCCGTCCGCCGCATCGACTTCTCCGATTCCGAGGAGCGCGTCCTGCTTCCGAAGCTCCCCTACGAGCTTCCGAAAATGCAGGATAAGCTCTGTATCGAGACCGCCGAGCCGCAGGAGATCTGCGACCGCATCGAAGCTCTCGGCGGCGACGACCGCGCCGTGCTCAGCGCGATCCAGGGCGTCTCCCCGATGATCGCCCGCGAGCTCTCCTACCGCGCGTCGCGCGGCGGCATGCTCCCGCAGATCACCGCCCTCAAAAAAGCAGTAGAGAGCGGCGTCTCCGAGCCGACCCTCGTCTATAAGACGGACGGCTCGCCGATGGACTTCTGCTTCATGGATATCCGCCAGTATGAGGGCGCGCTCACCGTCAAGCATTTCCCCACCTGCTCCGAACTGCTCGACGCATTTTTCAACGACCGCGACCGCCTCGCCCGCATGCGCGCGAAGTCCTCCGATCTCAATAAGCTCCTGAGCAACGCCATCGACCGCTTAGCCCGCAAGATCAACCTCCAGAAAGCGGATTTGAAGAAATGCGCCGACCGTGAAACGCTCCGCATCAAGGGCGATTTATTGCAGGCGAACCTCTACCGCATCGAGCGCGGCGCCTCTGCCGTGACGGTCGAGAATTTCTACGCCGAGGACAACGCGCCCATGACTATCGCCCTCAATCCGACGATCTCTCCCGCGATGAACGCCCAGCGCTTTTACAAAGAGTATAACAAAGCCAAGACCCGCGAGACCATGCTCACCGCCCAGATCGAGAAGGCGGCGGCGGAGCTGTCCTATCTTGAGAGCGTTCAGGACGAGCTGACCCGCTGTGAGACGGAGGCGGAGCTTTCCGCCGTCCGCGCGGAGCTGCGCGAGCAGGGCTATCTGAAAGCCCAAAAGGGCGCCCAGAAGCGCAAGGACAAGCCCCTGCCCCCGATCGAGTATACCAGCTCCGACGGCTTCCGTATCCTCGTCGGCAGGAACAATAAACAGAACGATCAGCTCACCCTTCACACCGCCCAAAAGCGCGATATGTGGCTCCATACTAAAGGCATCCACGGCACCCACGTCATCATCTGCGCCGAGGGCAGAGAGATCACCGAGACCGCGATCGTAGAAGCCGCGCGTCTCGCCGCCGCTCACAGCAAGGGCAGGGACAGCGCCCAGGTGCCCGTCGATTACACCCTCGTCAAGAACGTCAGCAAGCCCGCCGGCGCCCTTCCCGGCAAGGTGATCTACGTCAACTACCGCACCGTCTACGTCACCCCCGAGAAGCGCGGAGAATAAGGAGACTGTTATGGCTTTTGACTGCGGCTTTACAAATGGAAAGAACCGGTTTCGCTACCGCGCGACAGCGCTTTTCCAAGGCTCCCTTTGGTAAAGGGAGCTGTCATCGAACTCGTTCGATGACTGAGGGATTGCATGAATTGTTTGAGGCGGACACGCGTGTCCGCCGAGTATCTCAATACAATACATTGGCGGTTTTTGCAACGTTTTCTATAAGGTGGTTGCTTCGCAACATTTATACAATCCATCCGAGCTTGCTTTGCTGTTGGGAGGCAGATAAACGTCTTTGTCTCTTTTGATTATCTTATAATTGATAGTTTTTTCTACAGTCCAGCCTCCCTGCGGAGGCTTTTTCTATACAGAAAAACAGCGCCCCTTATGGGACGCTGTAAGCAATTTTACTTTATTCCTCAGCTTGTGCTGCTTCTTCAGCTGCTTTTCTCTTAGCAAAGCATTCGCTGCAATAGTAATCCTTGCCTTCCATCGGCTTGAATGGGATATGTGCCTCGCCGCCACAGTCTGCACACACGGTCGTGTGCATCTCACGATTAGCCCTGATTGCATTTTTGCGAGCGACACGGCAGTCCTTGCAGCGCTGGGGCTCATTTACAAAACCTTTCTCTGCATAGAACTCCTGCTCGCCGGCTGTGAACACGAATTCGTTTCCACAGTCCTTGCAACGGAGAATCTTGTCTTCGTACATAGCGTGTACCTCACTTTTTGGTATATATTTTACCCCGCGGCGGAGTTGCACCGTCTGATTTCTCTTCGGGGTGTATTACCTGAAAGCTTTTGACGTATACGGGTCTGTGCATTGTCAACTGATTTTAAGGATATATTCAGCCGCCCAGATATTTCCTTGTACGTATAGCCGGAAAGGTGCAAAATCGCTACTTTGTACTCCAGTTCGGATAGGCTGTCCTTGAGGATGCGATGCAAGCCGTCGATGTATTCTTTCGTCTCCACCAACTCAGGTAGGGAAGTTACGGTGGGATCGAAAGCGGCGTCCTGCTCTTCCTCGATAGACACGATATTGCGGGCGGCAGTCCCTTTGCGCGCGGCGTCTCTCATGAGGGAGCGGTAGCGATTGGAGACGCAGAGCATGAGGTAGTTCTTGAAGCTCGCGCCCTTCTCGCTGTCATAGCTGCGACAGGCGGAGAGCAGCGCGACCATGCCCTCCTGGATGAGGTCGTTGTCGTCGGCGTCGCCTGAGATACCGCGATATTTCTTAGCGGCTGAGCTGATCAGCCCCAAGTACCTCGACACCAGCTTTTCGAAAGCCGCTTCACTGCCGCCGAGGAATTCACGGATGAGCTCCTCGTCGCTTTGCTGCTGTGTCGGTTGAACGGTATTTTTATTCAGGTCGCTGCACCTCGCAATAGTTTGTCTATTTAAAGTAATAATATACAATATGCCGCCAAAAGTCAACAGGTTTTTCAAAACAAAACGAAAGGAAAAGATTACAAATTCATCACATAAGTGAATATTTTGTGCATGTTCAACAGTATTTTTCCTCAAATTTTGGTTTACAAACATATCCTGCTTATGTTATAATGCAAGTGTAGATTTTCGAACATAAAAACGAACCGAATCACGTCAAAAGGAGCGGGAAATGGTAGTAAAATGCAACAGCCTCGGGCTTTTCGGACTCAATACCTATGCCATCGAGATCGAAGCGGATCTGTCCTTCGGCTTCGCCGCCTTCGATATCGTCGGGCTTCCCGACGCCGCCGTCAAGGAGAGCCGCGACCGCGTGCGCTCCGCGATGAAGAACTGCGGCTTTGACTTCCCCGATACCCGCCTCGTACTCAATCTCGCTCCCGCGGATATCAAGAAGGAAGGACCTCTCTACGACCTTCCCATCCTGATCGCCGTGCTCAAGGCGACCCGCAACCTCAGCGCCAACACCGACGACTCCGCCTTCATCGGCGAGCTGTCTCTTTCGGGCGAGCTGCGGAGCATCAACGGCGTTCTCCCCATGGCGATCGCCGCGCGCGAGTTGGGGTTGAAAAAGCTCTACGTCCCCGCCGCGAACGCGAACGAGGGCGCCGTCGTCGAGGGGATCGAGGTCTACGGTGTGCATGATGTTTTCGAGCTTCTCGACCATTTGTCGGGGCGGAACCGCATGCTCCCGACCGTGTTTGAGCCGATGGAGAATTCCGTGCAGACCGCGCTCGACTTTTCTCAGGTGAAGGGTCAGGCGGAAGCGAAACGCGCTTTAGAGATCGCCGCCGCGGGCGGTCACAACGTCCTTTTGATCGGCTCGCCCGGCGCGGGCAAGAGCATGCTCGCCAAGCGCGTCGTCACCATCCTGCCGCAGATGACCTTTGACGAGACCATCGAGACCACGAAGATCCATTCCATCGCCGGAACGCTGAAAAAGGGTGCGGGCTTGGTCACCCGGCGACCCTTCCGCTCGCCCCATCATACCATCAGCCGTGTCGGACTTTCCGGCGGCGGCACCACCCCCAAGCCCGGCGAGATCTCCCTCGCCCACAACGGCGTGCTCTTTCTCGATGAACTGCCCGAGTTCCAGCGCTCTACCTTAGAGGTTCTGCGCCAGCCGCTCGAGGACGGCGTCGTCTCCATCTCCCGCGCCCACGGCACCTATACCTACCCCTCCCGGTTCACCCTGATCGCCGCGATGAACCCCTGTCCCTGCGGCTACTTTAATCATCCCAAGAAGACGTGCACCTGCACGGAGAACGCCGTGCATAAATATCTCAACCGTATCTCGGGACCTCTGCTCGACCGCATCGACATCCATATCGAGGTGCCGCCCGTGGAGTATGAGGAGCTGACCGCCAAGAGCGGGGAGGAGACCTCCGCGTCCATCCGCAGGAGGGTCGACGCGGCGCGCGCTATCCAGACCGCGCGCTTCAAGGGCACATCCGTCACCTGCAACGCCCATATCGACTCCTCCATGTTTGAAGAAGTCTGTGCGATGGATGAGAAGGCGGAGCGCATTTTAAAACAAGCCTTTGATAAGCTCGGCATGACCGCCCGCGCCTATGACCGCGTCCTCAAGGTCGCCCGCACCATCGCCGACCTCGACGCGAGCGACTTGATCCGTGCCGCCCATATCGCAGAAGCCATCCAGTACCGCTCCCTCGACCGCAAATACTGGCACGATTAAAAAGAATCATCTATTGTATTTTCTCATTTCCCGTGTTATAATAATAAGTGCCAATAACCACCAACTAGCAACTAGCGACTAGCAACTAGCGACTAGCAACCAGCAACCACCAACCAGCAACTAGCAACTAGCGACTAGCGACTAGCAACTAGCAACCAGTAACTACCAACCAAAGGAGGTCATTCCCATGATCACAAAAGAATCCATCATCGGCGACGTTCTGGATCAGTACCCCGCCACCGCTCCCCTGTTCCTGCAGATGGGCATGCACTGTCTCGGCTGTCCCGCTTCTCGCGGCGAGAGCATCGAGGAAGCCTGCATGGTCCACGGCGCAGACGCCGGCAAGCTCGTGGAAGCGCTGAACAAGGCTGTCGGCGCATGAACCCCATAATAAGACCGAACGGGCGGCTGTCCTTGTGCGCGGATGATGTACGCGAGGGCAGCCGCCTTGCGGATATCGGGACAGATCACGCCTATCTTCCCATCGCGCTTTGCCTGAGCGGGAAGATCCCTTCCGCCCTCGCCTGCGATATCAACCCCCATCCGTTACGCTCCGCTCAGGAGAATATCGCGAGGTACGGGCTGGGCGAGAGAATCGCGACCCGCCTCTCCGACGGCTTGCAAAAGGTCTCACCCGACGAGGTCGACGATATCGTGATCGCGGGTATGGGCGGCGAGCTGATCCGCGATATCCTGCGCGCCGCGCCGTGGGTGAAGGACGCTGAAAAGCGCCTGATCCTGCAGCCCATGACCCACCACGACGACCTGATCCTTTGGCTGTATGAGAACGGCTTTGCGATCGAGCGCCAGCGCGCCGTCCTGGATGAAGGAAAGTACTATACCGTGCTGTGCACGCGCTATGACGGCGCAGCGAGAGAATGCAGCTTGCTAAAAGCGACCGTCGGCGCGCTCGATGTGCGCGAGCCGTCCGCGCGCGGCTTTCTTCTGCGCTGTCTGAGCAATCTGCGCAATAAAAGCAGGGGAGACGCTTCCCTGCTGTCTACCGTGAGAGAACTGGAGGAGATCTTGGATGAAGCTGAATGAGCTGATCGCATTTGCTCAGACTGTCGCGCCGTTCGGGACAGCCGAGGAATGGGACAATGTCGGACTGTTGGTCGGCGGCGGCTTCGCCGAGGTCAGCCGCGTCCTGCTCGCGCTGGATATCACTCCCGCCGTTGTGCGTGAAGCGCATGAGAAGGGCGCCCAACTGATCATCAGCCACCACCCCGTGATCTTCCGCCCCATCGGACGCCTTGACCCCGACAGCGCCGAGTACCTGCTCGCGCGTTACGGGATCGCCGCCCTGTGCCTGCATACCAACCTCGACCGCGCCGCCCACGGCGTGAATACCGCTCTCGGAAAAGCCCTGAGACTGCAAAACACAAAGCTCTATCCCGAGGAATTTCTTCTCGTCGGCGAGACGGAACGCGCGTATTCAGCGGAGGAATTCGCCGCTTTTGTCAAGGAACGCCTGCGCGCTCCCTCCGTGCGCTATACGGACGGCAGGGTCACGCGCGTCGCCGTGTCCTCCGGAGGCGGCGGCGAGGGCGTGGAACTATGTGCAAAATACGGCTGCGACGCCTTCGTCACCGGCGAGCTCAAGCACCATCAGTATCTTTTTGCCGCTGATCACAACATCGCCGCCTTCGACGCGGGACATTTCTCCACCGAGGACGTCGTCATTCCGCCCTTGCGCGAGCTCCTGCAGACCCGTTTCCCCCATGAGGAATTCCTCGTCAGCAAGGTCTGCGCCTGTCCCTATAAAGCGCTCTGAAAAGAAATACAACGCCTGTGTCACGAAAAACGGCACAGGCGTTACTTTTGCCCCCAAAAAAGAAATAACATGGTAACATCATTAACAAATTGTAAATTTTATACCGAAAAGATAAAGATTTTGCCATATATATGTAAAAAACAATTGCAAAAACCACAAGCCTTTGTTATAATATTGTAGTGTATATAACTATATGATGTGATACTATGGCTTTTTGCGGTATCGCGTCGGGACGAGGTCTTATGAGAATCAGGAAGAAAAAGTGGGCGGAACCCGAGCTCAACGCCTGCCGCTATTATATCCAGGAGCCGACGGCTTTTCGCGGAAGATGGAAGGAATTTTTCGGCAACGATCACCCCATTGAGCTGGAGATCGGCTGCGGGAAATGCACCTTCATCGCTGAGAAGGCAAAGCGCAATCCCGATATCAACTACATCGCCGTGGACATCAAGAACGATATGCTCGGCGTCGGCAGACGCAACATCGAGCGCATCTTCGCTCAAGCTCAGATGCCCGTTCGGAACATCGCTCTGGTTCGCTTCAACGTCGAGGAGCTCGACAAGATCATCGCGCCCGAGGACGGTATCGCCGTCATGTACATCAATTTCTGCAACCCCTGGCCGCGCCTCAAGCACAACAAGCGCCGCCTGACCTACCCGAGGAAGCTGACCATGTACCGCGACTTTTTGACGAGCGACGCCGTGATCTACTTCAAGACGGACGACGACGGACTGTTCGAGGACAGTGTAGGCTATTTTGAAGAGGCGAAGTACCGCATCCGCTACATCACCCGCGACCTGCACCACAGCGACGTGACGGACAACATCGTCACCGAGCATGAGCAGATGTTCACCGACGAGGGCATCCCGATCAAATATCTGGAAGCCACCGTCTGAGTTCAGTGGACAGTGGATAGTGGTCAGTGGACAGTGATTAGTGACTAGTGACTAGTGATTAGTGACCAGCGACTAGCAACCAGCAACTAGATTCCCAAGGAGGCAAGAGCATGAAACGACTGCGACTGATGATCGCCGTACTGACAGCGGCTGTACTGCTGTCGGGCTGTCGTGCGCTCAGTCTCTACGGACCCGATATCCTCACTCCGCCCCGCGCTTCCGGCGGACGCGCGGAGATCCAGCACATGATCGAGGAGGACGCGGGCGGCGGCTATACGCTGATCTACCCTTCCTCAGGAGACTACAAGAGCGGCGTCCTG
The DNA here is from genome assembly GCA_902773635.1 of uncultured Ruminococcus sp. Lineage (GTDB taxonomy): Bacteria > Bacillota > Clostridia > Oscillospirales > Acutalibacteraceae > Ruminococcoides. The sequence continues at coordinate 40,062 of CACYFH010000003.1, forward strand.
CTCTATGATCTTGACCATAACGGCGCCGAGGAGGCGATCGCCCTCTATGCCTCGACCGGCGGCTCTGCAAAGCTCCTTTGCGCCGCGTCCAAGGGCGACGCCTTCAGCCTGATCGGTTCGGCGGAGCTTCCTTCCTCCAACGTCAACAGCCTGCGCTTTGCGGACGTTGACGGCGACGGCAGGGATGAGATCGTCGTCAGCTGTGACGCCGGCGCTCCTATCGCATCCCTCAACGCCTATCTCGTCGGCGAGGAGCTTACCCGCGTGAGGATCGCGGAGGGCTTCACGGATTTCGTGACCGGCGATTTTGACGGCGACGGCGCGGGCGACGTGCTCCTTCTGATGCCCCATAGCGAGAACGTGACCGCCAAGGCGATCCTGATGAGCTATTCGGGCGGCAGCTTCTCCGGCAAGAGCGAGATCGAGATCGACTCCGAGGTCTATTTCTACGACCGCCTGTATTTCGGCGCTCTCGGGAAGGACGTCGTCGGCGCGGCAGCGGACGGCGTGCTCGAGAACGGCGACCATACCACCCAGCTTCTGTGCTACGATCCGGGCGCCAAGACCCTGCTCAATCCCCTGTATATCTTCTCGGGCTATTCCGACACGCGCCGCTCCGAGAGAGTGTTCAGCCGCGATATCAACGACGACGGTGTGATCGAATATCCTCTCTGCGATCCGATGGAGGCGGAGAAGGGCGCCGATCCCGCGAGCGTCTGCACCCGCATCGTCTGGTGCGATTATGATTACGACCAGATGCTTCCCGATCCTGTTGGCAGCGCGATCTACTGCGAACCGCTCGGCTGCATGCTGATGATCCGCGACGAGCTGGTCGATTCGCTGACAGCGCGCGTCGAGGACGGCGTGATGACCGTTTACTCCCTGAGTCACAAGGGCGCGGAGCCGGTCGTCGGAGCGATTCAGCTCACCGTCAAGCACTACGATCACGGCAGCTTTGACAGCAGCCTGATCCCCGAAGCGGTGCTCTATGAGAGCAGCACCGACGTGTTCACCTATATCCTTCCGGATAAGTCGGTGTTCACTCCCGATGATGTAAAAAACAGCTTTACGCTGATGAATAATACCCAGTAAATCACAACCTGAACGGAGGTTATCATTATGAAAAAGATTCTTGTATGTGAGGACGAAGCCGCCATCCGCGATTTCGTGGTCATCAACCTGAGAAGAGCGGGCTATGAGGTCGTCGAAGCCGACTGCGGCGAGATGGCGCTCGAGAAGTACGAGGAGCACAACGGCGATTTCGACGTCGCGATCCTCGACATCATGATGCCCGGTATCGACGGTCTGCAGGTCTGCAAGGAGCTGAGGAACAAGAATTCCGGCATCGGCATCATCATGCTGTCCGCCCGTACCCAGGAGATGGACAAGGTCACCGGTCTGATGCTCGGCGCGGATGATTACATCACCAAGCCCTTCTCTCCCTCTGAGCTGACCGCGCGCGTCGATTCTCTCTATCGCCGCGTCTCCCTCTCCGAGCAGAAGAGCGAGAACAACTTCAAGGAGGAGCTCCAGAGCGGTATCTTCACCCTGAACCTCAGGAACCGCGCCCTGATGAAGAACGGCAAGATGATCGAGCTGACCCAGGTCGAGTTCCAGATCATGGAGTATTTCTTCTCCAATCCCGGCGTTGCTCTCGACCGCACCGATATCCTCAACCACGTCTGGGGCGAGGCGTATGTCGGTGAGGAGAAGATCGTCGACGTCAATATCCGCCGCCTGCGTATGAAGGTCGAGGACGAGCCCTCCAACCCCAAGTACATCGTCACCGTCTGGGGTCTCGGCTATAAGTGGGACACGGTGTGATTTGCTTTGCAAATCAAAGAATAAAGAATAGAGAATAGTGAATAAAGAAGAATGAAGGGAAATCCTGAAGGATTTTGGATCGGTATGCCCTGTTATTGACCGCAGACTTCCTATTGATCGGGTGAGGGCGGAGCCCTCCCATCACCATTCACCGTTCTCCATTCACCATTTACCAAAACGAAAGGAGTGAGCGTTATGTTCAAGGGTATCAACAAAAGATGGCTGATCAATACCTTCGGCGTTGTATTGGCGATCATTATTCTTTTGGTGGTCACCCTTTCCGTAGCGATCCACTCCTTATGCTATACGACCGTGGAGGCGGCTCTGCGTTCCCGGAGCAACGAGCTCTCGGTCGTCTTTCCCGATTATACGGCGGAGAGCACGGACAGCTTTCTGACCGCCGCCTCGCTCTATGCCGCCGATTTTGACCACAAGGACGAGATGGAGATCGAGGTCGTCAACGCCGCGGGGCGTGTCGTGACGACTTCCACCGGCTTCGGCGCTCAGGATGAGATCGCACCCGATTTCGCCGACGCCGTCAAGGCTGAGGACAACGCGATCCGCTACGTCGGGCGCGCTCCCTCCGGGGAGAAGATCATGGCGGTGACCCGCGTGATCCGCAACCTCCAGGGCACGGAGCTGGGCGCGGTGCGCTATGTGTCCTCTCTTCGCAACGCGGACGGCAGAGTCCTGCTCTATACCCTGATCGCGTCCGCAGTGGGACTTCTGATCATCGCCGTCGTCGCCCTTTCGGGACATTATTTCATCCGCTCCATCACCAAGCCCGTCCAACAGATGACCGAGACCGCCCGCCGTATCGCGCAGGGCGACTTTTCCGCCAAGATCGACAAGACCTATGACGATGAGATCGGCGAGCTCTGCGACAGCATCAACGATATGGCAAAGGAGCTGGACGCGAACGAGAAGCTGAAAAACGACTTCATCTCCCGCGTCTCCCATGAGCTGCGTACTCCCCTGACCGCCATCAAGGGCTGGGCGGAGACGATGCAGTACGGTGTGCCCGACCGCATCACGCTTGAGAAGGGCATGAGCGTCATCGTGAAGGAAAGCTCCCGCCTGACCTCTCTGGTCGAGGAGCTGCTCGATTTCTCCAAGCTCCAGAGCGGTCGCCTTACCATGCAGATGGCGCGTATGGATATCCTCGCCGAGATCGACGAGGCGGTCTATATGCTCAAGGAGCGCGCCCTCTCGGAGGGCAAGCACCTGCTCTATGACGACCCCGAGGATATGCCGATCATCTACGGCGACCGCAACCGTCTCAAGCAGGTTTTCCTCAACATCATCGACAACGCGCTGAAATACACCCCCGAGGGCGGTATGATCGGTGTACAGGTATATGAAGACTTCAAGGATCATACCGTGAAGGTCGTCGTCGCCGACAACGGCTGCGGCATCAACGCGGAGGATCTCCCCAAGGTCAAGGACAAATTCTATAAAGCGAACCAGAAGATCAACGGCTCCGGCATCGGCTTGGCGGTAGCCGACGAGATCATCAAAATGCACAAGGGCACGCTCGATATCGAGAGCTCGCCCGAGGTCGGCACGACCGTCACCATCACCATCCCCATTTTTAACGAGGCCGCCGCGCTGGACGACGACACCCAGCCCTTAGGCGGTATCACCCCCACAACCGCGCCGTAAGGCTCCCTTTGGTAAAGGGAGCTGTCGCCTTTAGGCGACTGAGGGATTGTATAAATGATTGACCGAAGGGAGATTCCAAAAAAGAGATTCTTCATCGGTCACCGACAAAGAAGGTATGTTATGAAAAAACAAAACGACAGAAAGCAGCAGAAGCGCATCACCTCCATCGGCGGCTCTGCGCTGATCGAAGGCATCATGATGCGCGGCCCCAAGCGCACTACCGTCGCCTGCAGGGTCGATAAAGACACCATCCATACGGAGGACATTGAGGTCAAGCCTCTGGTCAAATCCAAGTTCTGGAAGCTCCCCCTGATCCGCGGTATCGCGGGCATGATCGACAGCATGCGCCTGAGCTACAAGGCGCTGGGTCTCTCCGCCGACAAGGCGATGGAGGCGGGTCTTGTCGAGGAGGAGGAGCCGTCTAAATTCGGGAAATGGCTCGATAAGACCTTCGGCGACAAGCTCATGAACGTCATCATGGTCATCGCCTCCGTCCTCGGTATCGCCCTAGCCTTAGGCTTGTTCGTGTTCCTGCCGAACGCCCTGTTCGACTGGACGCTCGGCGGTCTCTTCGTCCAGAAGGATCCTGCGTCCGGCGCGGCAGTCCTCGACGCCGCGGGCAAGGTGACCTACACCGTCGCCGGCCAGATCGCGAAGTCCGCCTTCGCCGGCGTTCTGAAGATCGTCCTCTTCATCTGCTACCTGCTTCTGGTCTCGCTGATGAAGGATATGCGCCGCGTGTTCCAGTATCACGGCGCGGAGCACAAAACCATTTTCTGCTATGAGAACGACGAGGAGCTGACCGTCGCGAACGTCCGCAAGCAGATCCGTTTCCATCCCCGCTGCGGCACCTCATTCTTAGTCGTCACCCTCCTCGTGAGTATCTTCGTCGGTATGTTCATCCCGGTCGCCCCCTTCGGTGTGAAGATCCTCAGCCCGATCTTCAAGCTCCTGCTCGTCCCCGTGATGGTGGGCTTGGGCTATGAGTTCATCAAGCTCTGCGGCCGCCATGACAACAAGCTGACCCGCTTCCTCGCGACCCCCGGTCTCTGGGCACAGCGCATCACCACCAAAGAACCCGATGACGAGATGATCGAGTGCGCGATCGCCGCGATGAAGGCGGTGATCCCCGATGACGGCTCCGACATCCTCACAGACTGTACTTGCGCTGCTGCGCAGAGCTGAGTCCATCCTCTCAGAAAACGATATTGATAACCCTTCCGCCGACGCGCGGGAGATAACGGCGGCGGCTCTCGGCTGTCCGCCGTCCGCACTGCGCCTTCATTATGAAGAAGAAGCCCCCGACAGCATCAGCTCAGAGGTGCACCGCATGCTGAGCCTGCGTATCAAGGGCGAACCCATCCAGTATATCATCGGCTCATGGAGCTTCATGGGCCGCGACTACAAGGTCGGCGCGGGCGTGCTCATTCCCCGCGACGACACAGAGGTCGTCGTGAATGAAGCCCTCCGCCTGATCCGCGATCTACAATCTCCCCGCGTGATCGACCTTTGCTCCGGCTCCGGCGTCATCGCCGTCACCATCAAGAAGGAGCGTCCCGACGCGAGGGTCTGCGCGGTCGAGAAAAGCCCGGAGGCCTGCGCCTACCTGCGCCTCAACACCGCCCGCAACAGCGCGGATATCACCGTCTGCGAGCGCGATATTTTTGACCTGTACCGCGAGCTTGACGACAACACCTTCGACCTGATCGTCTCCAACCCGCCCTATATCCGTTCCTCCGAGATTGCGACCCTGCAAAAGGAAGTTCAATTTGAACCGCGGATGGCGCTCGACGGGGGAGAGAGCGGCTTCGATTTCTATGAGAAGATCATCGACCTCTGGACGACCAAGCTCGCTCCCGGCGGCTTCATCGCCTTCGAGATCGGCGAAGACCAGTTCGACCGCATCGCCGCCCTCTTGAAAGCGCACAGCTATACCGAGATCAAAGGCTACCCCGACATCCAGGGCGTCACCCGCGCCGTCACCGCACATAGGAACATCTAGTAGGGGGCGTCGCCCTCGACGCCCCGCATCTTTTCCGATATATGTCTCTCATTGTAAAACCGTGAAACGTATGTCGTCAAACCTCGCCTTTTTGTTCGAAAATCCTTGCATATTTCAAACATATATGCTATAATATATCCATAAAAAATCCAGAAACCAAAGGAGAAAATCACCATGGCTCTTGATAAGAATAAGGCTTTGGAAACCGCATTGTCCCAGATCGAGAAGCAGTTCGGCAAGGGCGCCGTCATGCGCCTCGGCCAGAATTCCCATATGAACGTCGAGCACATCTCGACCGGCTCTCTGAGCCTCGATATCGCGCTCGGTATCGGCGGTTTGCCGCGCGGCAGAATCGTCGAGATCTACGGACCGGAGAGCTCCGGTAAGACCACCCTCTCTCTGCATTGTATCGCCGAGGGCCAGAAGAACGGCGGCAACGTCGCCTTCATCGACGTAGAGCACGCGCTCGATCCCGTCTATGCCGCCGCGCTCGGCGTCGACGTCGATTCCCTGCTCGTCTCCCAGCCCGACACCGGCGAGGACGCGCTCGAGATCGCCGAGGCCCTGATCCGTTCCGGCGCCATCGACGTCATCGTCATCGACTCCGTCGCCGCGCTGGTTCCCAAGGCTGAGATCGAGGGCGATATGGGCGACAGCCACGTCGGTCTGCAGGCGCGCCTGATGTCTCAGGCTCTCCGCAAGCTCGCCGGCGCGATCAACAAGTCCAACTGCGTCGCCATCTTCATCAACCAGCTCCGTGAGAAGGTCGGCGTGATGTACGGCAACCCCGAGGTCACCACCGGCGGCCGCGCGCTGAAATTCTATTCCTCCGTCCGTATTGACATCCGCCGCATCGAGACCTTGAAGGTCAACGGCGAGATGGTCGGCTCCCGCACAAGAGCGAAGGTCGTCAAGAACAAGATCGCCCCGCCCTTCCGCGAGGCGGAATTCGATATCATGTACGGCGAGGGCATCAGCCGCATCGGCGAGCTGATCGACCTTGCCGTGAAGGCTGACGTCGTCCAGAAGAGCGGCGCGTGGTTCTACTACGGTGAGACCCGTCTCGGACAGGGTCGCGACAACGTCAAGGAGCTCCTCAAGAGCAACGACGACCTCCGCAAGGAGATCGAAGCGAAGCTCTGGGAGAACGTCGATAAGCTCACTTCCTCCCGCACCGCGAAGAAGGCTGTGAAGGCGACCGCCGCCGCAGCCCCCGCTCCCGCGCCCGAGGAAGCTCCCGCTCCCGCTAAGAAGAAAAGCGCCAAGATCGACATCCTTGTTGAAGACTGATGCGCATAACCGCTGTTGAGCCCCGCCGAAAGGGGCTCTCTGCGCTCTATATCGACGGAGAATTGGCGGTGAAGCTCGACACCGAGGTGATCCTGTCCCACCGCTTCGACGTGGGGCGTGAGATCACGGACGATCAACTCCGCGCCTGCATCCTCGACTCCGATATGAAGCGCTGTAAGGACAAGGCGCTGTGGCTGATCTCCTTTCGCGACCACAGCCGCCGCGAGCTGTACGACAAGCTCCGCAGGGACTACAGCGAGGAGAGCTGTGAGCGCGCCCTCGACCGCTTGGAGGAGCTCGGTCTCGTGGACGACGGGCGCTACGCCCGCCGCTATGCCGCCGACCTGATCAGCGTCAAGCGCCTTCCCGCGCGCGGCGTCCGCCAAAAGCTCTTTGAGAAGGGCGTCGACCGCGACCTGATCGACGAGGTGCTCTCCGAGATCGAGGTCGACGAGGAGGAACAGATCCGCTCCATCGTAGAGAAAAAGTACGCAAATGCCCTGAACGATGAAAAAGGGCGCCGCCGCGCCGTGAACGCGCTGATGCGCATGGGCTTCTCCTATGCCGACATAAAAAGCGCCCTCAGAGAATATATAGAACTAGAGGACAACTAAGAAATAAGAAGTAAGAAATAAGAAATAACACAGTCTCGGTTTATAATCATCCGTTCTTCATTCTTATTTCTTCATTCTTATTTACTAAAGAGGGAATGATAACAATGCCGAATACCGTTGGAATCGTCTCTCTCGGCTGCGCGAAGAACCGCGTAGACGCCGAGATGATGATGTATCAGTTAAATCAAGCAGGCTTCAAGCTCATTCAGGACGCCGCGATGGCGGACGCCGCCATCATCAATACCTGCGGCTTCATCGAGTCCGCCAAGCAGGAGAGCATCGACGAGATCTTAGAGCTTGCCCAATTGAAAAAGGAAGGCAAGATCAAGGCGATCATCGTGACCGGTTGTCTCGCCGAACGTTACAACAGCCAGGTCATGCAGGAGCTTTCCGAGGTCGACGCCGTCATCGGCATCGGCAAGAACGCCGATATCGCCGAGGTCGTCCGCCGTGCCCTCGACGGCGAGAAGGTCGAGTCCTTCCCCGATAAGATGAACCTGCCGATGGAGGGCGGCCGCGTCCAGAGCACCGAGCAGCATTGGGCGTATCTCAAGATCGCCGACGGCTGTGACAACTGCTGTACCTACTGCGCCATCCCCCTGATCCGCGGCTCCTTCCGCTCCCGCAAGATGGAAGCGATCGTCGCCGAAGCCGAAAGACTTGTACATAACGGCGTGCGCGAGCTGAACGTCATCGCGCAGGACACCACGCGCTACGGCGAGGATAACTATGGAAAGCTCATGCTCCCCGAGCTCCTGCGCCGTCTGTGCAGGATCGAGGACCTCAAATGGATTCGCGTCCTCTATTGCTATCCCGACCGCCTGACCGACGAGCTTCTCGACACCATCCGCGAGGAGGAGAAGATCGTCAAATATATCGACCTGCCGCTCCAGCATTGTGAGGGCAGAGTGCTCAAGGCCATGAACCGCCGCGGCGATAAGGAGAGCCTGCTTGCTCTTGTTCGCCACATCCGCGAGAAGATCCCCGGCGTCGTGCTGAGAACCACCCTGATCGCGGGCTTCCCCGGCGAGACGGAGGAGGATTTCGCGTCCCTGAGCGATTTCGTCGCCCAAACGCGCTTTGAGCGTCTCGGCTGCTTCGCCTATTCTCAGGAGGAGGATACCCCTGCCGCCTTACTCCCCGACCAGATCGACGAGGATGTAAAGAACCGCCGCGCCGAGCTGATCTCGGAGCAGGAAGCGCTGATCATGGATACTTGGTGCGCGTCTCAGATCGGCAAGGAGATCGACGTGCTGGTCGACGGCTTCGACCGTTATGCCGAGTGCTTCTTCGGACGCTCCGTCTACGACGCGCCCGAGGTCGATCCCAACGTGTTCTTCACCGTCTCCGACCGCAAGCCGCACCCCGGCGAGCTGGTGCGCGTCCGCGTCACCGACCACCTCGACTGCGACCTCACCGGCGAAATGCTCTAAGCCATAGAAATAACTGTCATTGCGAGGAGCGGGTTTTCCCGCGACGCGGCAATCCCACAAAGGGTTCATGCCTGTTTTCGGTGCGCTCATTCTTCCAACAACAGAAAGGTCTTACCTATGAAAAAAATCAACCTGCCCAATAAACTGACGCTCCTGCGGATCATCCTCGTTCCGTTCGTGATCGCCGCGATCCTGATCCGGTTCCCCTTCCATTATCTGGTCGCGGGGATATTGTTCGGTATCGCCTCCATCACCGACGCCCTCGACGGCAGGATCGCCCGCCGCGACAACCTGATCACCGATTTCGGCAAGTTCGCCGACCCCCTCGCGGATAAGATCCTCGTGATCTCCGTGCTCGTCTGCTTCGTCAAGTTCGGTCTCTGCGGCGCCGTTCCGCTGATCATTATCATCTTCCGCGAGTTCGCCGTCACCTCCGTGCGCCTGGTCGCCTCCGCAAAGGGCAAGGTCATCGCCGCCAATATGTGGGGCAAGGTCAAGACCGTCTCCCAGATCGCCGCGATCGTGACAATCTTCGTATTACAGACCGCTTTGGATATTATATCTCTCGCTATGGTGGGCCGGATCCTTCCGAACGGCGACCTCGATCTTTACAACTGGACGGCGTACCATACCCTCGGCACGATCTCCGATGTGTTCAATATCATCGGTCAGGTGCTCCTCTGGATCGTCGCGATCATCACCGTGATCTCCGGCGTCAAGTACCTCGTCGACAACAAAGAAGTCATTTCCGATATGTAAGCCAAGGCTCCCTTTGGTAAAGGGAGCTCCCGCGACTAAGCGGGTGAGGGATTGTAAAATTGCTCGACCGAAGGGAGATACCAAAATCTCTCAAAAGAAAGAGTTGCAAAATCACGCGCAATCGTATATAATAGGATAGATATGAAAAGGCAAGGATTAGGAGAGTAGTCCCGCGGAAGCTGACAGAGAGGACGGCAAATGCTGAAAGCCGTCTGAGCGAAAGCCGGATGAAATGCACCTATGAGCCCGCGGCGGGAAAGGATATCACAGTCCCGCGTATCGCCGCGCGTCAGCCCGCGTTAAGGGCACAAAGAGCGTTATATATCGGTATAACGCTGAATTTGGGTGGAACCACGGCGCTGTCGTCCCTTCGGACGGCGGCGTATTTTATTGGGTGCGGGCACAGCCCGCCCAAAACTCCTCATTCCTCATTCCTAATTCCTAATTAAAGGATGATTCTATGTTCGACACACTGAGAGCCGACCTTGGCGCTGTGATGCAGCGCGACCCGGCGGCACGCAACAAAATGGAGGTTTTCTTCCTCTATTCCGGCTACAAGGCGGTACGCAAATATCGCCGCGCGCATTGGTTTCATCAGCATCATATGAAGTTCATCGCCCGCTGGCTGAGCCAGAGAGCGCGCCATAAAACGGGCGTGGAGATCCACCCCGGCGCGACCATCGGCAAGGGGCTCGTCATCGACCACGGCATGGGCGTCGTCATCGGCGAGACCACCGTCATCGGCGAGAATTGCCTGATCTACCAGAACGTCACCCTCGGCGGTACGGGCAAGGATCACGGCAAGCGCCATCCCACCCTCGGCGACAACGTCATGGTCGGCTCCGGCGCGAAGGTTCTCGGACCCTTCAAGGTCGGCGACAATTCCCGCATCGCGGCGGGCGCGGTCGTCCTCACCGAGATCCCGCCCAACTCCACCGCCGTCGGCGTACCTGCGCGCGTCGTCCGCATCAACGGAATGCGCCTCGATCCCCTCGACCAGATCCACTACAGCGACCCCGTCGCCCAGGAGCTGTGCCGTATGCACAGCGAGATCCAGCTCCTGCATAACGAGGTACAGCATATGAAAAAACAGATCTCCAAAGGAAAGGAAGTTGAAAGCAAATGATCTTATATAACACCCTCGGCGGCAAACGCATGGAATTCGTCCCGCACGAAGCGGGCAAGGTGAAGATGTATACCTGCGGCCCGACCGTCTACCATTACGCCCATATCGGTAATCTCCGCACCTACATCATGGAGGACGTCCTCGAGAAGTACCTCCGCTATGCAGGTTACGACGTCCTCCGCATCATGAACATCACCGACGTCGGCCACCTCAGCTCCGACGCCGACACCGGCGAGGACAAGATGCTCGCCGGCGCGAAGCGCGAGCACAAGTCCGTCATGGATATCGCCAAATTCTACACCGACGCCTTCTTCTCCGACGCCGAGAAGCTGAATATCAAGAAGCCCGACGTCGTCGAGCCCGCCACCAACTGCATTCCCGAGTTCATTCACATGGTGGAGACCCTGCTCGAGAAGGGCTACGCCTACCTTGCGGGCGGCAACGTCTATTTCGATTCCTCCAAGCTCGAGAACTACTACGTTTTCGGCAACATGAACGAGGAGGAACTGCAGGTCGGTGTGCGCGAGGACGTTACCGAGGACAGCAACAAGCGCAACAAAAACGATTTCGTCCTCTGGTTTACCCAGAGCAAATTTGAGGATCAGGCTCTGAAGTGGGAGTCTCCGTGGGGTCTGGGCTATCCCGGCTGGCACATCGAGTGCTCCGCCATCTCCATCAAGCACGCCGGCGAGTATCTCGACATCCATTGCGGCGGCATCGACAACGCCTTCCCGCATCATACCAATGAGATCGCCCAGAGTGAAGCCTACCTCGGCCATCAGTGGTGCCCCTATTGGTTCCATGTGCTCCACCTGCTCGACAAGCGCGGCAAAATGAGCAAGTCTAAGGGCGGCTTCCTCACCGTCTCCCTGCTTGAAGAAAAGGGCTACGACCCGCTCGCCTACCGCTTCTTCTGCCTGCAGTCCCACTACCGCAAGCCGCTGGTATTCTCCTTTGAGAACCTCGACAACACCGTCCAGGCGTACAATAAGCTCGTCGCGAAGATCGTCAAGCTCAGCGCCGACGGCGAGCCCGATCTCGAAGCCGCCAAGCCCTATCAGGAGAAGTTCAAGGCGGCTCTCGACAACGATCTGAACACCTCCCTCGCCGTGACAGCCCTCTACGACGTGCTCAAGGGCGATATCTCCGACGCGACCAAGCGCTATCTGATCGCCGATTTCGACCGCGTCCTCTCTCTCGGCTTGCTGGAAGCCGCCGACAGAGAGCTCCAAAAGGCAGCCGCTGCAGAAGCGCAGAAGACAGCCCGTCAGGAAGCCTATCTCGCTGAGAAAGGTCTCTCCAAGGCGTGGGTCGAGGACATGATCGCACAGCGCGCCGCCGCGAAAGCGGAGAAGAATTGGGCAGAAGCCGACCGCATCCGCGACGAGCTGCTCGAAAAATGCATCGTCATCAAGGACAGCAAAGCCGGCGCCACTTGGGAACTGAAAGAAAACTGATACAAAATCTCGCGTCATTGCGAGCCCCTTTAGGGGCGTGGCAATCCCACTATCTCGTTAAAAATGCAGAGCCGGTTTGTCAGCTCTGCATTTTTGCGTAATCGCCGGCATATATTATACCGGTGATATTATGCGATATATGATCCTGACCCGACGCAGACTCGGCGTCCTCTTTTCCTGCATGCTGATCGTCGTGCTCGCGGCGCTCGTTTTCACCTCCACCGCCGGCAGGGTGGTCGAGACGATGGCGGGCGCCGACCGAGAGATCCCGATCTATTACGTCGATACGACGGAGAAGGTCTGCGCCGTCTCCTTCGACGCGGCGTGGGGCAATGAGCAGACGGATACCCTTCTCGATATCCTCGACGAATATAAGGTCAAGAGCACCTTTTTCCTCGTTCAGCAGTGGGTCGATAAGTACCCCGACGACGTGAAGGAGATCTATTCCCGCGGTCACGACGTGGGCAACCACAGCGCGACCCATCCGCACATGGCGACCCTCAGCGCCGAGGAACAGCTCGAGGAGATCCGCTCCTGCAACGCCGCTGTCGAGGGCTTGACCGGCAAGTGCCCGACCCTCTTCCGCGCCCCCTACGGCGAGTATAACGATAATCTGGTGAAGAACCTCAGGAGCGAGGGCATGTACTGCGTTCAGTGGAACATCGACTCTCTCGACTGGAAGGACCCGACCCCGGATGAAATGGTCGAGCGGATCAAGAGTAAGCTCTGCCCCGGCTCGATCATCCTCATGCACAACGGCGCGGCCAACACCCCCGAAGCCCTCCCGCGCATCTTAGAAATGATCCAAAGCGAGGGCTACACCATCGTCCCGATCAGCGAGATCATCCCCCCGGGCGACTACCACACCGACCACGAGGGCAAGATGATCCTGGATTAAGAACAAGACGTAGGGATGACCAGCAGTGGCGCTTAGCCAATCGCGGATAGATCCGCGATTGGAGCGCTGTTGCATGGGAGTTGTATGCCAAATCAAAGATTTGGACAACTCCTCAATTGGTCATCCGCAAAATGCCGGGCGTTTGATTATATCTGTAGGGGACGTCGCCCTCGACGTCCCGCGACGGGCTGTGCAAACAGATCAAACCATAGATAGGAATTACAACGCTCCTGCATACGGACGGTCTATGACCGTCCCTACAGTTTATCATTACTCATCTACAAACAAAAACGAGCGGCACAAACCGCTCGTTTTTCATTACATATTATACTGTATCGCGTCGAGCACCTGTTCCTTCAGGCGGTCGAGAGGGCTTTTATCGGGGATCAACTCGTCCTTACCGAAGGTGTGCTGCGGCAGGGAGGAAGCGGAGTTGAAGCTCTTCATACGGATGACGATGCGCTCATTCTTGACGAGGTCAAAGAGCTTGTCGATGGTCGGACAGGTCTGCACCGCGCGGATGAGCTGTTCCTTCGTGTGTCTTTGCGGTTGATACGGCGGCTGATTCGGGGAGGGCTCGCCTCTGAGCCTTGCCGCGTCCATGACCGCCTGACGCACCTGGATTTTCAGGCTGTCGAGCGGGGAAAGGTCGGGGATCTGCTTGGGAGCTTGCTTCGGGAGCGAGGAAGCGGAGTTGAAGCTCTGCATCTGGATCACGATACCTTCGTTCTTAACGATGGCGAAAAGCCGGTCAATTGACGGACAAAGCTCGATCGCACGCAGGATCTGTTCGGTTGTGTGTTTGCGGTAGCCGTTAGATTGCAAAAGCTCACCTCCTGTTACAAAGTGATTAAGCTAAGCTTAGGCTCCCTTTGGTAAAGGGAGCTGTCCCCATGAGGGGACTGAGGGATTGTATCAATTGACCGAGCGTCAGCGAGATACTTTTTAACTAATGGATACTGACCTACGGTTAACCGTATTCATTGGTATTATAACTGAAAATGAACTGATTTTCAAGAAAATTTAAACTTATTATGAAGTTTATTTACAATTTTCGGCTTTTGTGGTATTCTTAATGTACATTTTTTGGTTAAGAAGGAGCATTTATGGCTTATTTAGATGATAATAACGAGAACCTGACTTCTCAGGGCGACCCGCTGGAGAAGCTCGACCGCGAGCTTGCGGAACTGCGGGCGACGCTCGAGCAGATGGACGTGGACGGAAAGCTCCCCGAGGAGGAGATCCCCGCGGATAACTTGCAACAGGACAAGCCCGAACCCGAGCCCGCCGAGGAAGCGGAAGAAGCGGTCAAAGTCACCAAATCCGCTTCCGATCTGGCAAGCCCCATAAAGCCCGAACCCCCTAAGAAAAGCCGCGCGCCGCTGATCGCCGTGATCATCGTGCTGTGCGTCGCCCTCGTGGGCGGTATCGGCTTCGGTATCTACAGAGCCGTTTCCTCTCAGACCCGGTCTCAGGAGACAGACGCCGCCCAAGGCGAGCTCGTGACCATCAATGATTCCGAGATGGGAACGGTCACGCTCCGACCTGTAGAGGGCGCCGAGATCAGCACCTACAGCGCAGAGAATCTCAAAAAGGACGCGAACGGCTACTACGAATACTATGAGAACGGCAAGAAGATATCTCACCTCGGCGTCGATCTGAGCGAGTACCAGGGCGAGGTCGATTTTGAGAAGGTCAAGGCTTCGGGCGTAGAATTCGTCATGCTCCGCATCGGCGGGCGCTTTTACGGAGCCGAGGGTAAGCTCTATGAGGACGGCGCGTTTGATACCTACTATGAGCAGGCGAAGGCGGCAGGTCTCAAGGTTGGCGCGTACTACTTCTCTCAGGCGGCGAGCGTCGCGGACGCACAGGAGGAAGCCGCTCAGACGATCAAAAAGCTCAACGGCAGAACGCTCGATTACCCCGTCGCCTTCGACTGGGAGAACATCGGCGATGATGAAGCCCGCACCGACGGCGTCACCGGCGCAGAGCTGACGAGTATCGCGGAAGCCTTCTGCGACGCGATCAATGAAGCGGGCTACAAGTCGATCGTCTACGCGAACGCGGGTCAGATGTTCGTCATGTATGATTTCGAGACCATGAAGAACTATGATTTCTGGCTTGCCGACTACCGCGAATTCCCGACGATGTACTATAACTACGATATGTGGCAGTACGCCACCGACGGCGCCGTCGACGGCATCGAGGGCGAAGTCGACCTGAACATCAGCTTCACGGATTTTACATAGCCTCCCTTTTCTAAGGGAGCTGTCAGTGGACGCTTATGTCCGCCTGACTGAGGGTTAAATATAAAAACAAATTGGAGGAACCTATGAAAACCATCGAAAGCTTTTCCGTAGACCATACCCGCATTATCCCCGGCATCTTCAAGAGCCGTGCGGATCACGTCGGCGGCGATACGGTCACGACCTATGATATCCGGCTGAAAAAGCCCAACCGCGAGCCCGTGATCGACGTGGCGGCAATGCACTCGCTCGAGCACATCATCGCGACCTACCTTCGCAACGATCCCGACTGGCAGGATGAGGTCATCTACTGGGGACCGATGGGCTGTCTGACCGGCTTCTACCTGATTTTGAAGGGCAGCCGCTCCCCGCGCGAGATATACGACCTGCTCCTTCGCGCCTTCAAGGCGGTTGCGGACGCGGACACCGTCCCCGGCGCGACGCCCGTCAACTGCGGCCATTACCTGATGCATAACCTCAACATGGCGAAGTGGTACGCCGCTGAGTTCGCTTCCTATCTGGAGGAGAACGGTTCTAAGGACGAGATCTTCGAGTACCCCAAGACCGAGCGCCTCGTCACGGATGAAGGTCATCATTTCTATGATTCGTAAACACGGATTTTCAGATAAGAAATAAGAACCCTTCCGAGTTCAATATCATTAAGTTAGGCAGAGGCTCCCTTTGGTAAAGGGAGCTGTCGGCGTTAGCCGACTGAGGGATTGCATCAATTGACCGAGCGTCAGCGAGATACATTTCTTAACTTAATGATATTGCCTTCCGGGTTCTTATTTCTTCGTTTGTTTTTATTGAAACATTTCCTTTGTGCTGTTGAAAAGATCCTCCATCGCGTCGGCTACCTTGCCCGCCTTTTTCTGCAGGGTGCGCTTGCTGTTGTTCATCAGTACCGCCGAGACCGCGCTGACCGCGACGCCCGCCGCGAGACCGCCGAGGATGCACTTTAAGTGACCGCCCTTCTTTTCGTTACAGCAGTTGTTACCTTTTGATTTTTGCATGCGTTTTACCTCCTTTTGAGGTTATTTTTCGCAAAAATCATTCAAAATATTCCGAAAAAATGAGGTTGTGAATTTTGGAAAAAAACGAGAAAAAAACGCTGAATATCGTTCTTTTTGAGCCGGAAATCCCTCAAAACACGGGAAATATCGCCCGAACCTGCGCCGCGACCGGCGCAAGGCTCCATCTGGTGCGCCCCTTCGGTTTTGAGATCACCGACCGCAATTTAAAGCGCGCCGGACTGGATTACTGGTATCTGGTGGATATCACCTACTACGACAGCATCGACGATTTTTTTGAGAAAACCGCAGGCGGTGAGTACTTTTTCTTCTCCACCAAGGCGCGAAAGACCCACAGCGAGGTCAGCTACCCCGACGGCGCGTACATCATCTTCGGCAAGGAGACCCGCGGTATCCCGGAGCACGTTCTCATGCGCTATCCCGACCGCTGCGTCCGCATCCCGATGATCGACGAGGCGCGTTCGCTGAATCTCGCGAACTCCGTCGCCGTCGGGTGCTACGAGGTGCTCCGACAGTGGAACTACCCCGAATTGCAGACAAAGGGCGAGCTCCACCGTCACAAGTGGCAAGCAACCGATGACCGCTAACCACCAACTACCAATTATCAACTACCAACCAGCAACTAGCGACCGGCAACTAACAACCCTTTTAGTGAATTTACATGTACAATCGGTCTGATCCTTGTACACTTTGCCGATTTTGCGTGTTTTTTCTTTTGCGGAAAATAATTGACAATTCAATAGAGTATTATTACATTAGGGTAATTTGATGATTACCCGCGATTGTAAACAGGATATCGCTGAGCGGTATCCGCATTACAGCTCGTTTGAGCTGCATTCTACGGAGTTACATATGAATCTGGTTGAATTGTTATTTACGGTTTTGGGTGGTCTGGGATTGTTTTTCCTGGGCATGAAGTACATGGGCGAAGGACTGGAGCTCGCCGCCGGAAACAAGCTGAGAGCGCTTTTGGAGAAAATCACCTCCAACAAGTATCTCGGTATGCTGGTCGGCTTGGTCGTCACGGCGGTGATCCAAAGCTCGTCGGCTACCGACGCGATGCTGGTCGGCTTTACGAACGCGGGTCTTATGGAGCTTGCTCAAACGGTCGGCATCCTCTTCGGCGCTAAGATCGGAACCTGCGTTACCTCGGTGCTGCTGTCGTTTGATATCAAGACCATTGTTCCGCTGTTCATCTTCCTCGGCGTTATCGTCATGATGTTCGTCAAGAAGAACAACTACAAGTATTACGGTCAGATCCTCGCGGGCTTCGGCATTCTCTTTTTCGGTATGAGCATGATGTCCGGCGCGCTGAAGAGCCTGAACGAGGACGGCCTGATCAACAACATTCTCTCCAGCATCAACAACCCCTTTGTGGGTGTGCTGATCGGAACTGCCGTGACCGCGGTAATCCAAAGCTCCTCCGCTTCCGTGGGTATTCTGATGGCGCTGGGTGCAGCGGGCGCGATCAACGTGGAGCAGGCGATCTTTATCGTTTACGGCATGAATCTCGGCGCGTGTATGCCGGCGTTCCTGTCCGCCGCGGGCGCGAAGCGCAACGCAAAACAGGTTGCGATCCTGAATATGCTGATCACGCTGTCCGGCGTGATCGTGATCGTACCGCTGACGATGCTCCTTCCCGTGGCGAGTACGATTGAAAAAATCCTGCCCGGCAACGCCGCCGCGCAGATATCGGCTTCTCATATCTTCTTCAACGTCGTGATGATGGTGCTTCTGCTGCCGTTCTCAAATCTGCTCGTCAAGCTGACGCAGAAGATCCTGCCTTATCATGAGGACCCGGAGAAGGACAAGATGGCGGTCGAATTCATCGACAACCGTATTCTGACCACGCCTCCGATGGCGGTATTGCAGTGTGAGAAGGAGGTCGCCCGCATGAGCCGCCTCGTTCAGAAGAACTATAACCGCGCGATGATCGCGTTCTTTGATAGGGACG
The DNA here is from genome assembly GCA_902773635.1 of uncultured Ruminococcus sp. Taxonomy (GTDB): domain Bacteria; phylum Bacillota; class Clostridia; order Oscillospirales; family Acutalibacteraceae; genus Ruminococcoides. Next base: position 58,358 of record CACYFH010000003.1, read on the forward strand.
TGGATTCCATCGGAAAGGTGCTCGAACGCGAGAAGGTCATCGACTTTTTGAGTAAAGAGATCACGGACTACATCGTAAAGCTCAACGCTTTGGACGTTAAGGATCACGACCGTCAGGTCGTAGCGGCGATGTACAGCGCGATCCAGGATCTGGAGCGTATCGGCGACCATGCGGAGAATATCGTCGAATATGCGCGATCGGTCATAGAGGAGAACCTGCAGTTCTCCGAGGACGCACAGAAGGAGCTGCACGACATCGTTGACAAGTGCCGCTCGCTCATGGAGCTGAGCTTTGCGATGTTCAACGCGCAGGGCGCTTCCCCCGAGCTGATCGAGCACATCATCAAGATCGAGGACAGCGTAGACGACGCGAAGGACGAGTACAAGCAGCGCCACATCACCCGTATGGACGCGGGTATCTGTGACGCGGTCGCCGGCACGACCTTCCTGAACATGCTCATCGACATCGAGCGTATCGGCGACCACGCGATCAACGTGGCGTTCGCCATCCCGAACCGCCAGCAGAGCGTGATCTCCACGGCAGTATAATAATTGTATAAGTAAGGCGGCGAGGTAACTCGCCGCTGACAGCAGCGGCATGCGCCTGTCTAAAGATGTAGACAGGCGCATTATATGTATCTGTATAACAGCGGCTTGCTGATGCAGGAGACGATCGGAGATAAGATTCTCAATAATAGCTATACTAAGGAAGTGTCGATTTATGTTTTACATCATCAGAATTATATTCATTGTCATTGTGGTATTACCGCTTGGATTAATAGTAATCAAGCATTTCAGGAGGCAGATAGCAAAGGGAAAAAAATACACCAAGCTTCAGTATTATGTTATCGTTTACAGCATCACGCTGTCTGTTTTCCTGTTATCTGCGCTCAGTTTTATTCCGTTTGAAGCATCTTTTATCAGATTTGATTCCGTTGAGGATTCATTAAAATATAAATGGATCGACACAAAAAATATTACCGTCCATTATGAGGATGACTGCGCCTTTGCGGCAAGGGGTTTAAGGGATTTATATGCATTTGATAAGAATAATGACGGTTTTGGATTCGTGAACAATCACGCAAAGAAGGAAATTTATCATAACTATGCTGTTGAAGATAATATTTATCTTGATTTGCACGCTGTGTATCAAAAAGACGATAATAAAACTTTTTATGTGTTGAACTATTATAATAAAGACTATCAAGAGGGTTTTATTGATTGCGAAAGTTTAGATTTCAATTATTTTGCTGAACCGGAATACGACTTTAAAAATCTCGACCTTTACACCAAATATCAAAAATATGCCGTATGTGACGGTGAACCCTTAAAGATCATCAAGTTGAAATACGGCGATCTGCAGGAGACGCTGGTCATAGGAAATAAGATTGTGATAAACAATGTTCTTTATTATTGACGGCTCGATTTTTTCTAATGTGCACTTCATTTTTTTGATATTCATTCTTACTTATAGGAATCGTTAAACCCTTCTTAATAAAATCGAATATACAAATAAAAGCTGTCAGTTTTTCCGAGACTGACAGCTTTTATTTCAGACTGTAGAAAAACCTTTCCAGCCCCTTCTGACGGGCACGCGGCAGGACTACTAACAGGGATATTTGCTGTAGTGATAGATTGTAGGGACGGTCATTGACCGTCCGCGTGTAGGAGCGTATTATTTCCTATCTGCGGCTTAATCTGCTATCAACGCCCGGCATTCTGCGGATGACCAATGGTCATCCCTACGATCATCCTACAACGTTCATCGAGGCAGTCGTGGATTATTACAATGCGTTGCGTTATCTCTTCCCCGCAGAAAGATAATTACTCCTCACTGATGTGCATGTTGCCGCTCCCGCGACATGCATGTCCGTCAGAGGGTGCTCGCAAACTATTTTTTCGACAAACTGAAATAAAAGCTGTCAGTTTTTCCGAGACTGACAGCTTTTATTTATAACCAGTGATCAAACGATGTTCAGGAGGAGTAAATTAGGGCTAAAACCGAGTAAATAAACCGTTTCCCTTCAAAAAGTGGCAAAACCGCATAAAGCCTAAGATTCTTCGCTGCGCTCAGGATGACAGACTTACTGAAAAGTTACAGAAAAACAACTAAATTAGATTCACGTGATACCGTGACGGTCTTTATTTCTTTTTCAGCGTCCGGAGGTAGGCTTTCTGCTCGGAGGTGACGCGGTAGCTTTCGATCGCCTTTTGGATCGCCTTGTTGTGCGTCCATTTCTCGAGCCTTGTGTTCTCGATGAAGGGGAGGGTCGCGGCGTACTGCTTCGCGAGAGCGGTTGCAAAATACCACGCCTGCATCATGCGGACGTAGTATTCATCGCTCTGTATTGCGGCGACCTTCTCAAGATAAGCGGGCTTGAAGCGGTCGTCGAGAAAATAGTTCATCAGGCAGAGGACGCCGTAACGAACGGTGTAGGGGTGGTCGTCGCTGAGCCAGCTGTCGATGTGGGGGAGGAGCGCTTCGGGCGCTTTGTCAAAGGCTTTGATCCGCATGGAATCCGTCAGCGCCCAGCTGTTGAGATAAGGGAGCAGGCGGTCGACCTGTGTGACCGCTTGCTCAAAATCCTTTATGAAGCCGATCAGGAAGGCGTGAAGCAGGTATTCCTCAAAATACGCATGGGGCAGGACGGAGAGGAACGCCGCGGCTTCATCCGTGCCTTTCAGCTCCTTTGCGAGCTGTCTGAGGGCGGGGATACGCACGCCGATGATCGTTTCGGGATTGACGGAGGGATTGAGCTTGACGGAACCCGCCTGATAGCCCTTGTCCTGCAAGGCGAATAGCTTTTGTTGCACCGTGGTCATCTTACTTTCCCATTTTCAGGTACTCGTGCGCGGCTGTCGCTGCCTGAGCGCCGTCGGCGCAGGCGGTGACGATTTGTCGCAGAGATTTCTGTCTGGTGTCGCCCGCGGCGAAGAGACCGGGCGTGGCGGTGCGCATCTCGCTGTCGGTGAGGATATAGCCGTTCCGATCCAGCTCGACGAGGCCGGAGAACAGGTCGTTGTCGGGGATCAGACCGATGGCTTCGAACACGCCGTTGACCTCGAGGTCATATACTTCCTCGGTGTCAAGGTTCTTGACCGTGAGCGCGGTGACGCGCTTCTCGCCCTTGATCTCGAGCGGGATGTGGCGCGGCATGAGGCGTATGTTCTCAAAGTTGCCGAGCTGATCCATATAGCTCTTGGTGGCGGTCGGATAATCGCGGCGGTAGATCAGGTAGACTTCCTCGCAGAGATTCGCGAGGTAGATCGCGTCGCCGAGGGCGGAGTTGCCCGCGCCGATGACCGCGACCTTCTTCCTGCGGAAGAAGCCGCCGTCGCATACCGCGCACCAGCTGATGCCGCGGCCGCGCAGGGTATCCTCGCCGGGAATCCCCAGCTCGCGGCGGCGAACGCCGTTGGCGATGATGACGGAGCGCGCTTCATAAGCGCCGCCGTCGGTGGTGACGGTGAAGATATCGCCGCTCTTGGTCAGGCTCAGTACGTTTGCGGAGGTGCTCTCCACACCGAGGGCGTCGACCTGCGCCTTCATGTCGGCGGCAAGCCGGAAGCCCTCGATCTCCTTGTAGGAGGGGTAGTTCTCGATCTTCGCCGTCAGCGCAGCCTGACCGCCGAAGCCGCCTTTCTCGATGATAAGGGTGGATAGTCCCGAACGCGCGGCGTAGATGGCGGCGGTCATGCCCGCGACGCCCCCGCCGATGATGATTAAATCGTGCATAATTAGTTCTCCTTTGGTTAGTGGTCAGTGGTTAGTGGTCAGTGGTCAGTGGTTAGTGGTTAGTGGTTGCTTGACGTTGGTCACTAAAAATTTTGTTATACTATAGATTTTCTGTAATGACTGTGCTATAATCAGGGTAACCTAAATAACGGAGGTATATACTATGGCTGTACAGCATTTAACTGATAATAATTTTGAGTCCGCGATCGCGGGCGGCGTGGTGCTGGTCGACTTCTTCGCGACCTGGTGCGGTCCCTGCAAGATGCTCGGCCCGACCATCGAGGAGATCGGCGCAGAGTGCGACGGCTCGTTCTCCGTCTACAAGGTCGATATCGACGAGTGTGAGGACACTGCGATGGACTACGCGATCATGAGCGTGCCGACCCTGATCATCTTCAAGGACGGCGGTGAGGCGGCGCGACTGATCGGCGTTCAGCCCAAGACCGCGATCCTCGACGCGATCAAGCAGGTCATCGGTTAAGGCGCGAACCCTTTCATCGGGGCACCTGTATGAACAAAGACACCCACTGCGGTTTTGCAGTGGGTGATTTGTTTTATTGGGCGTCGTAATGGAAATATTTTTTGATGGCGGCAAAGGACTTATCCGAGACGACGTGCTCCATGCGGCAGGCGTCCTCAGAGGCGGTCTCTTCGTCTACGCCCATTTCCATGAGCATTTTGGTGAGGTACTGGTGGCGCTCGTAGATCTTCTCAGCAACTTCGCGGCCGGCTTCCGTCAGCATCAGACCGCCGCCGTCGCCTACGTCCACGAACCCGCCGTTGCGGAGCAGTCCGATGGCGCGGCTGACAGAGGGCTTGGAGAAGCCCATGTACTCGCCGACGTCGATCGCGCGGACGAAGCTCTTTTTCTGAGATAAGATCAGGATGGTCTCCAGGTACATCTCGCCGGATTCCTGCAGTCTCATGTGACATTCCTCCAATCTATGCTATCAGTTTAACACAAGCTAACGCAAAAATCAATCACCCAATGAAATTTACGTTTCTTTGGGTATATTATATTTGATAAAATATAATTTGTCAATAGGTAATTTTGTGAGGTTTGAAGGTTGGGGAGGGGTGACGTGGTGGCGGGTCGTCGGGGGTGTTGACCCCTACGGGAGTTGTGCTTCGCGGAGGGGGAGATATAGAGAGAAAGTCGCGGCGGGAGCATTCCTCGCCGGAGACGGCTCCTCCCCTTGTCCTTCGGACATTCCCCCAACGGGGGTACCCCCCGCCCTATGGGGTGAAAAAAGCGGGGTTGCCCCCGCCTTTTGCGTGTTGATTTGATGATAGATTGATTATGGCGGGTCGTCGGGGGCGACGACCCCTACAGGTGAGGTGGCGGGACGTCAAGGACGACGACCCCCTACGGGGCGTATATCGTGGGACGAAGCGGGCGTTGATCTCTACGGTGAGGTGGTGGCGGGTCGTCGAGGGCGTTGACTCCTACGGGAGTTGTGCTTCGCGGAAGGGGAGATATAGAGGGAAAGTCGCGGCGGGAGCATTCCTCGCCGGAGACGGCTCCTCCCCTTGTCCTTCGGACATTCCCCCAACGGGGGGTACCCCCGCCCTACGGGGTGAAAAAAGCGGGGTTGCCCCCGCTTTCTGTTTTTTGGTTGCTGGTTGTTGGTTGCTAGTAGCTGGTTGCTAGTTGCTGGTTGCTAGTTGCTAGTTGCTGGTTGCTGGTTGCTAGTTGCTGGTTGCTAGTTGCTAGTTGCTGGTTGCTGGTTGTTGGTTGCTAGTTGCTGGTTGCTGGTTGCTAGTTGCTAGTTGTTAATTGTTAGTTACTGGTCACTAATCACTAATCACTAATCACTAGCAACTGGTCACTAACAACCGGTCACTCAGTTGGGGTTTTCATCGTCGCGGTTGCCGTCGATGATGTCGGCGATGATCTCGCGCTCATCCATGTGGTACTTCACGCCGCGGATCTCCTGGTAATCCTCATGGCCCTTGCCGGCGAGGACGATGATGTCGCCCGCTTCGGCGTTTTCGATGCAGTAGCGGATCGCGTCGATGCGGTTCGGGATGACGACGTAGTTGCCGCCGACCTTGTCGAGACCGACCTTGATGTCCGCGATGATGTCCATGACGTCCTCGTAGCGGCTGTTGTCCTCGGTGACGACGGAGAGGTCGCTCAGTCTGCCGCTGACCTCGCCCATCTCAAAGCGGCGGGTCTTGGGGCGATTGCCGCCCGCGCCGAACATGGTGATCAGGCGGTGGGGCTTATACTCGCGCAGGGTGGAGAGGACGTTCTCCATCGAGACGGCGTTGTGGGCGTAGTCGATGAGCATGGTGTAGCGTCCGGGTACGGGCACGACCTCGACCCTGCCCTTGACCTTCACGGTCTTGAGACCGGTGAGGATGTTCTCTTTGGTGATATCAAAGTGGCGGGTCACGGCGATCGCCGCGAGCGCGTTGTAGACAGAGAAGCGACCGGGGATGGCGACGTCGACGCTCAGCTCCTCTACGCCGGTGGTCTTGAAGTGGACGCCGATGAAGCTGCGCTTGGCGACAAGCTCGTCACCGTGGGCGACGAGGTCGGCGTTCTCGCTGTAGCCGTAGGTCTCGATCGCGCAGGTATGACCCTCGGTCACGCCCCGGGCGTTCTCGTCGTCGATATTGATGATGCCGGTCTTGCAGTGCTTGAAGAGGATGGACTTGCAGGCGAGGTACTCCGCCATGTCCTTGTGCTCGCTGTCGCCGATATGGTCGCTGGAGAAGTTGGTGAAGATGCCGTAGTCGAAGAGGATGCCGTCGGTGCGGTGCCATTTCAGACCCAGAGAGGACGCCTCGATGACCATCGCCTTGCAGCCCTCGTTGACCATGCGGCGCATCGCCTGCTGGATCTCGTAGCTCTCGGGGGTGGTGTTGTTGGTCTTGTAGATCTGGTCGTCGATGATGATGCCGAGGGTGCCGATGGTGCCGGTCTTGATACCCGCGTTCTCGAGGATGGAGCGGATCATGGCGACGGTGGTGGTCTTGCCCTTGGTGCCGGTGATGGCGATGGTGGTCAGCTCCTCGGCGGGTCTGCCGAAGAACTCGACGCTCATCAGCGCGAGGGCGGCGCGGGCGTCCGCGACGCGGACAACGGTCACGCCGTCGTAGGAAATGCCCTCGTCCTCGACGATCAGCGCCTTTGCGCCGCGCTCCACCGCATCGGGGATGAACTTGTGGCCGTCCACGTTATAGCCCTTGAGGGCGACGAAGGCACAGCCCTTGACGACCTTGCGGCTGTCATAGATCACGTCCTTGATGTTGACGTCGAGGGAGCCGGAGTCGAGCGTATATTCACAATTTTTCAGTAAATCAATCAGTTTCATGGCGTATCCTCCTGTATCCGTATAAAAGTTACCCCTATATTATACATATAAATAGAGGGAATTGTCAATGCGTCAATTTCGGGGGGCGGAAGCCGATTTAGTGAAATTGTACGAAAATCCGTAGGAGTTTTTCATGTTTTGGATTTTAATTCTGATATAGAATTATTTTGACCTCCCCCGATGAAGAAGTGTCTGCCCTCGCGGGAGCGAACCTGACAGATTGCACAAAACGGCGTAGGTGAAAATCAACAAAGAAATAGCCCGTCTATTGTGTAATATAAACAGAAATTAAAATTTCAATAGTTAAAACATACAAATTGAAAGTCTCAAATTAATATTTTAGATAAAAAGTACAAAAGGAGTTGAAATTGATGTAGCGTATATGGTAAAATTTATACAGTGATTAGGTGCGCCGATCCGGATTCTCGGTGAACCTATCCAAAAATATTTTTTGGAAAGAAGGAAATCCATCATGAAAAAGATTATTGCGTTACTGCTGGCAGTTATGATGCTGGCCGGCGTGCTGGCAGCCTGCGGCGGCGGCTCCAACAACACGACCGACACCAGCAAGCCTGCTGAAGGCGGTGACACCAAGGCCGACGTAGAAGATCCCTTCTACGGCGAGGACAACATTTCCCTGCTGGTATGGGCGGCTGACAACGCTGTCAACACCACCAAGACCCTGTGCGACAACTTCATCGCGAAGTACCCGAACAAGAAGATCACCATCGACGTCCAGACTCAGGGCGAAGGCGACGCTGCCGCTCAGGTTCTGAACGACGCTGACAAGGCTGCTGACGTATTCAGCTTCGCTTGCGACCAGATCAACAGACTGGCTAAGGGCAAGGCTCTGGCTCCTGTTATCCCGGATTTCAAGGATGACGTCACCTCCCGCAACACCGAGTTCGCGGTTTCTACTGCTACTCTGAACGGCGAGCTGCTGGCTTACCCCGAGACCGGTGAGAACGGCTACTATCTCGTATACGACAAGGCTGTCGTTTCCGACGAGCAGGCTAAGACTCTCGAGGGCATCTTCGAGGCTTGCAAGGCTGCTAACAAGAAGTTCGTCATCGACGCCGGCAACGGTTTCTACTCCTGCATGTTCATCTACACCGGCGGCCTCAAGCTCGACGGTCTGACCGAGGACGGCACCCAGGTCTTCAACGCATATGACAAGGAAAAGGTTCTCGATTCTCTCGAGGCGTTTGCTAACCTGTTCCATCAGTACAGCGACATCTTCATGAGCGCTGACCCGGCTCGTATCGGTTCCGGTATGGCTGAGGATCCCTCCACTGTAGGCGCCGGCATCGACGGTTCCTGGAATGCTGCTACCGTAGCTTCTGTCCTGGGCGACAACTACGGCGCTGCGAAGCTCCCCACCATCAACATCAAGGGCACCGACACCCAGATCATCTCCATGAACGGCTCCAAGCTCATCGGCGTAAACGCTCGCTCCAAGTTCCCTGAGGCTGCTCAGCTGCTGGCTAACTACCTCACCGACGAAGAGGCTGAGACCGCTCGTCTGGAAGAACTCTCCTGGCTGCCCTCCAACATCAAGGCTGCTGAGTCTGACATCGTTAAGAAGAACCCGGCTCTGTCCGCTCTGTCCGATCAGGCGCAGTTCTCCGAGCCTCAGATCAACATCGCTGACACCTTCTGGTCCCCGGTTGGTACCCTCGGCAACAAGCTCTTCAACACCGATAAGTTCGACAGAGCTACCATCGAGAGCGAATTCGACAAGGCTATCTCCAACGTACTCGACGAATAATCTGTACGCGGATTGACCCCCAACACATTTTTTAGGATTTAACAGTCGGGCGGCAGTTCCCTAGCTGCCGCCCGATGACGACAACATACTGTATCTGTCCGGCGTCTGTGGATACAGTAACACACAGACGCTGAACTCAAGCTGGGAGTTGAACTGATGAAATTTATTGATTATGTGCAGCTCAACCCGTTCCAGAAATTCTGGTATAACCTCAAGAAGTTCTTCATCAACCTGCCTTCCAACCTTGGAAAGATCTTCAAGGCGATCGGCCGCTTCTTCAAGAAGATGTTCGTCGGCATCGGTAAGGGCTTCGCGGGCTACTTCTCCAGATTCGTCAAGGGCGATTGGGCTACGAAAATTTCTTACCTCATTATGGGCTTTGGCAATATTGTCAAGGGCCAGATCATCAAGGGACTGATCTTCCTTGCGACCGAGGTGCTCTTCATTCTCTATATGATCGGCTTCGGTTGGGATAAGATCTACAATCTCGGTTTCTTCAACCACGGAACCATCGGCTTCAGGGAAGAGGGTTACGGCATCAACCCCGTTACCGGTCGTCCCGGCCGTATCGAAGGTGACGACTCGATGAAGCTCTTGCTCTACGGAGTTATGACGCTCATCATCATCGGTATCTTCTTTGCTATTTATATTGCGAACACCAAGTCTGCCTATAAAGCGCAGCAGCTCAAGGCTGCGGGCGAACCGCTGCCCAAGCTCAAGGATGAGTTCAAGGAATTCTTTGATGACAAGTTCCATGTAACGCTCCTCGCGTTCCCGACTCTGACCATCTCCATCTTCACCATCCTGCCGCTGCTGTTCATGATCCTGATCGCGTTCACGAACTATGACCACTCCCACATCGGTACGCTGTTCCAGTGGGTCGGTCTCAAGACGTTCGGCGACGTATTCTCGAACTCCGGCGCTGCTTCCATGGGCAAGACCTTCGTAGAACTTGTTAAATGGACGCTTATCTGGGCGGTACTGGCTACGGTACTCAACTATATCCTCGGTATGGTTGTCGCCCTTATGATAAACAAGAAGGGCATCAAGCTCAAGGCTCTGTGGAGAACCCTCTTCGTCGTTACCGTTGCGGTACCGCAGTTCGTTACCCTGCTGCTCATGAGCCAGATGCTGGACGTCAACGGCGGTGCGATCAACGTTCTGCTCCATGACGTTCTTCACTGGACGCCCGAATACATCAACTTCCTCGGCGGCGATCCGTGGGTCGCGCGTATCACGGTCATCGTGGTCAATATCTGGGTCGGTATCCCGTACACCATCCTGATCACCTCCGGTATTCTGATGAACATCCCGGCTGACCTGTACGAGTCCGCTACCATCGACGGCGCAGGCCCTGTGAAGTCCTTCACGAAGATCACCCTGCCTTACATGCTGTTCGTAACGACTCCGTATCTGATCACCAGCTTCGTAGGCAATATCAACAACTTTAATGTTATCTACCTGTTGACGGCGAACCTGCAGAACTCCAACGACCTGTATCAGGCGGGCTACACCGACCTGCTGGTCACCTGGCTGTTCAAGCTGACGATGAACTCTCAGGACTACAACTTCGCCGCAGCTATCGGTATCTTGGTATTCATCGTGTGCGCGACTGTCTCGCTGCTCACCTTCAACCTTACCAAGTCCGCTAAGAACGAGGAGGAATTCTCATGATTAAGAATTACAAGGTTCGTAGAATTACCTCGAATATCATTATCTACATTCTCCTCGGCGGCCTCGGCCTTATCTGGATCTCTCCGCTGGTTTACCTCGTGCTGCACTCCTTCCGCTACGAGGGTCTGGCGTACGTTACCTACCTGTTCCCGAAGCAGTTATCCTTCAAGAACTACATCGACCTGTTCACTGTCACCGCTGACAGCTCCCTGAACTTCCCGAGATGGTTCCTGAACACCTTTATCGTTGCGGTCTTCAGCTGCATTATCTCCACCCTTGCCGTTATGATGGTTTCCTATGCGTTCAGCCGTCTGCGTTTCAAGGCGAGAAAGCCGCTGATCAACATCGGCATGATCCTGGGCATGTTCCCCGGCTTCATGACCATGATCGCGATCTACTACCTGCTGAAGGCGATGGGCCTTCTGGAGCTGCCTCTGGTTGCTCTGGTTATCTGCTACTCCGCAGGCGCAGGCCTCGGTTATCAGATCAGTAAGGGCTTCTTTGATACGATCCCGCGCGCGCTCGACGAGGCTGCGACCATCGACGGCGCTACGCGCAACCAGATCTTCTGGAAGATCATCCTCCCGATGTCTAAGCCGATCATCGTCTACACCGTCCTGACCTCCTTTATCGGTCCCTGGACTGACTTCATTCTGGCGAAGATCATCGTCGGTAAGGATATCCCGAACTACACTGTTGCCATCGGTCTGCAGATGCTGATCGACTCTGACCACGTTCTGAACAACTTCAAGAAGTTCCTCGCGGGCTCTGTTGTCGTAGCTGTCCCGATCACCACTCTGTTCCTGTTCTTACAGAGATATTACGTTGAAGGCGTTACCGCCGGCGGCGTAAAGGGCTAAGCAATAAAACCAAGAAAGGGCGGAGCTTCTCCGCCCTTTTGTTGTTATGATCTTTCTTTGGAGGGAGAGCGCTGTACGGGGGCATTCTGATGAGTCGGAAGCGTTTCTTCGCTATCACATGAGTTGATATTTCAGAAGGGTTTCCACCTCATCCGGCCAATTCGCAAGCGAATTGCCCACCTTCCCCTCAAGGGGAAGGCTTGGCGCTGCTCTCCTCATCAAAATTCTAGGTGAAAAGGTGATTCAATGAAAAAGGTTCTATCACTAATCCTCGCGGTCTGCATGATCGCTTCCGTTCTTGCCGCGTGCAATCAGCCGAAAGGCTCCGGCGAAGGGGACAAAACCTCCTCCGATTCGACGCAGAAGCAGGAGCAAACCACTGCGAATCCCGTGGACACGCTCACCGCTGAGAAATCCACCGACAAATATCGCAACTACTATCAGGTCTGGATCGGCTCGTTCCATGACACCAATGACGACGGCATCGGCGACCTGAAGGGTATCATCGAGAAGCTCGACTACATCAACGACGGCGACCCGAATTCCGGTGACGACCTCGGCGCGGACGGCATCTGGCTCTCGCCGATGATGCCTTCTTCCACTTATCACAAGTATAACGTGGAGAACTACTTTGAGATCGACCCGCAGTTCGGCACGCTGGAGGATTTCGACACCCTGCTGGCTGAGTGCCACAAGCGCGGGATCGTCGTGATCATCGACCTCGTTATCAACCACGCGGGTGCGGGTCACGAGTACTTCCAGAAGGCTTGCGACGAGCTCAGAGAGGGCAAGGAGGACGGCTACGCGCGCTACTTCAACTTCTCGAAGAAGCAGGATTCCGTCTACCAGCACGCGGTCAGCGGCTCGGATTACTATTATCAGGGTGATTTCTGGGATCAGATGCCCGACTGGAATCTGAGCTTCGAGGGCACGCGCGAATACTTTGAGGAGATCGCGAAGTTCTGGCTCGACAAGGGCGTGGACGGTTTCCGTCTCGACGCAGTCAAGTACTTTGAGGATTCCCACACCGACGGCGTGGAGTTCCTCAAATGGTTCTATGAGATGGCGCAGAAGTACAAGCCCGACGTCTACATGGTCGGCGAGGACTGGGACGACGCGGGCAACATCTACGATATGTATGAGAGCGGCATCGACAGCCTGTTCAACTTCAAATTCGCCAACTCCGGCGGCGAGTTCCTCGTCGGCTCTCACGGCATGGTTGCCGAGACCGTTGAGAAGCTCAAGAAGTATGATAACAATATCAAGAAGCGTAACGCGAACGCCATCAACGCGAACTTCCTGACCAACCATGATATGAACCGCCTGTACAGCATGATCGACGAGGCGGACAACAAGATGGCGGCGGCGCTCTATATGCTCGCTCCGGGCAACGCCTTCACCTACTACGGCGAGGAGATCGGCATCGAATCCGACGGCAGCAAGGACGAGTACAAGCGCACCGCGATGATCTGGGACAGCGAGAACCTGCCGAAGATCAACTCCACCGGCATCGGCTATCCGAGTGACACGGAGCTGGGCGGCGTGAAGCAGCAGCTCGCGCAGGAGCACAGCCTGCTGAACGTTTACCGCAACCTGATCAAGATCCGTATGCAGAATCCTGAGATCGCGCGCGGTGATTTTGACGAGGTCGTGGACATGGATGACCCGATGGTCGGCGCGTTCGTGCTGAAATACGGCGATTCCCGCGTGATGATCATTCACAACGGCGACGAGGCGGCGAAGGAGCTGACCATCGACGCGATCAAGAACCCCGAGCTCAGGGGATGGTCGATCGCCGATGAGGCCGCAACGCCCGCGACGGATACGCCTGTCCTGGACGGCACGGCGCTCAAGCTGCCCGCGCGCACATCCGTTGTGCTCAAGGAAAACTGAGTTTGCATCATATGCTCCAAGGGCTGCGAGAGATCGCAGCCCTGTTTTTTATTTCCGCATAGGTGAATCAAAAGGTGTTTTTGGGTATCTAATGAATAAAAAAGGAGTGACAGTATGAGAGAAAAGGATATCCGGGAGCTTTACCCGATTACACCGCAGGCTCATGCGCGGATCGCCGCGACGCTTGAGAAGCTGCCGCAGGAGGCGGACTTTAGACGGGTGAGACGACTGCGCAGGATTGCTGCGGCGGCTGTGGCGGCGATCCTGATCGCCGCGCTGACAACCGCGGCTTATGCGACGAATCTTTTCGGGATCATCTCGAAGAAGGTCGGCAACTACGGACTGAATATCAGTGTGGTGAAGGAGACTGAGGCGGCGGACTCTCCGACAGCGGAGACTTTCGCGCCGGGTCAAAGGCACGTTCGCCTCAAGCTCGGCTACACCCCGGATGGCTACATGCCCATCACCGGGGAGGACGGCTTTACCGAGCCGTATAAATACAGCTATGGCGGCAAGCCGGAGGGCGACCGCTGGGGTTTTTCTTTTCTGCTCTACAGCGCGGACAGCTACAGCATAACTGAGACCGGGATCGTGGATTCGCATGAGGAGACTGTCGACGGGCGCAAAATCATTTTCATGACCCAGCAGGACGACGAGGAGGGTGCGTTTGTGCAGTACCTCGCGGCAAAGTATTTTGACGATTTTGATACGGTTGTGGTCGGCTACTGTGCGAATGAAACGGAGCTTGCTAAGATTATGCGCACGTTGGAGCTGGAGGAAGATACGGATTATGCGGAGCCGGAGACCTTTGCAGATGAATTTTATGTTCCGGAGGACGATTATGCCTTTCTCGGATATGATGATAACTACAGCTCCGTAAATGTGGGTGAGAGCTTCGGCTACTCGCCGGCAGTGTATGACGACGGCAGAGTGCAAGAGCCGGAATTCACTTTATCGGTGGAGAGTATCGAGGAGCGTGACAGCGCGGAGGGCTTGGAGCGCGGCTCCTTCCTCTACGGCGACCGTTATTCCGAATATTTTGACGGTGACGGGAAGCTGATCGCGGAATATCTGCGGGACGATCAGGAGAACGGCGACGGAATCAATGAGCTGACGCGACGATGGCAGACACAGACCGAACGGCATTTCATCCTCGTGACGGTCAAGGCGACGGCGAATCAGGATATGGAGTATTTTAACGGGTTCAAAATATGGAGCGCGCCGCTTATTCAGCAGAACGGCGGATGGGGTCATCCCGATACCCGCGGCCGCGCGGTGCTGATCTACTCTGACGGCGCGGAGTATTCCGATCACGCGTGGCGTAAGGGCGAATCGCGAAGCCTGACCTATGGCGTTGCGGTGGATGACGAGGCGCTCGATATGGCTTGTCTGATGTTTGAGACCGATAAGACGGTCATAGATCATTCGGCACAGACCGCGAAGCGTGTGACTGAGCACGCAGTCGTGAAGCTGAAGGGCGGTGCCGGGCATGACTAAGGAGCAATTTACCGCTCAGGTGTTATCCGCTGAGGAAATGCTGTACAAGGTTGCCATGACGATGCTGAGGAATGAGGACGATGCGCTCGACGCGATCCAGAACGCCGTGCTGAGGGCGTATGAGCGCCTTGACACGCTTAAAAAAGAAGAATACTTCCGAACATGGGTCACGCGCATTTTGATCAATGTCTGTAACCGACAGCTCAGGTTGCGGAAGAAAACCGCAGCGTATCATGAAACACAGCAGGCTGCCGCCTCCCCGCAGGAGGCGGCGGAGGTGCGCGCGGCGGTCGAGGGCTTGCCGATGAAGCTCAGGCAGGTCGTCGTACTCTATTATATGCAGGATTTTTCAACGAAGGAGATCGCTTCTATTCTCCGTATCCCAAAGGGCACGGTGCTCAGCAGGCTGAGCAGGGCGAGAGAATTGCTGAAAGCGGAATTGGACGATTGAGCGTTTGAATAATAAATTGCAAAGAAAACTTTGCAAAAGGTATTGACAAGTAAACTTGGCAGTAGTATAATGACATCAACAAAATGACAAGAAAACTTGTCAAAGGAGACGTTTTTATGAATAGAGAGGATATTTTGAGACAAGCTCAGAGCGAAGGCAAAGGGAAGGACTATGCCGATATCGAGGCTCAGAAAAGCGGTACCCGCGTCGCGTACTATGTCGCGGTGCTTCTGGTCATTATCGTTGATATCGTCAACGGTTTTGTCATGGGTTACGTCAACCGCGGAATGGATTTTGTCCTGTTCACCATGGCGTTCGTTGCCTTCTTGACCAAGTATATCAAGCTGCGTAAACGCCACGAGCTGATCGTCGCGATTATGTGGGGCTTGTTGGCGATAATGATGCTCGTTCTCTGGATCCTCCAGCTCTGCGGGGTGATGAGATAATGGACAGCGGATTGGTTTTGAAAAACAACCTTGCCGCGATCCGCAAGGAGAAAAAGCTCTCGCAGGCGGAGCTTGCGAAGCTCGTCGGCGTGTCGCGCAACACGATCAGCTCCATCGAGACCGGGCAATTCAACCCGACCGCGAAGCTCGCGCTGATACTTTGTATCGCGCTGGACAGAAAATTCGAGGAGATATTCTATTTTTGATGTGGTATAATAACCGTATAATTACGGTTATTATCAATTTATATGCCCGCCCGGTTTGTCGCGTTGCGACAACGGGCGATGGCTGATTATACCACAACTCCTTTGGAGTTATGGTATAATAACCGCGAAAGGGTGATATTATGAAAACAGCGATCGCCTACTATTCGATGAGCGGGAACACCGAGGAAACGGCTCAAAAAATCGCGAAAAAGCTCGGCGCGGCGCTCATTCGCATTGATCCTGAGAAGGAATATCCGAACAAAGGCCTGCGCAAGTTCATCTGGGGCGGCAAGAGCGCCGTGATGGGCGAGACCCCGGCGCTGCAGAGCTACAGCTTCAGCGGAGATTTCGAGAATGTTATTATCGGCACGCCTGTTTGGGCAAGCAACATCGCGCCGCCGATCAGGACCTTTATCAAGGAAAACAGGGACAAGCTCAACGGCAAGAGCATATCAGCCTTCGTTTGCTGTTCCGGCGGCGGAGCTGAGAAGGCTCTCGGTAAGCTCAAGGAAGCGCTCGGCGTGAACAAGCTGGACGCGGAGATGGTACTGATCGATCCGAAGGACAAGCCGTCAGCGGAGAACGACACGAAAATCAGCATGTTTTGCGGGAATCCAATTGAATTATAAATGATAGGAAGGCTGAGGAACGTGAGTTCCTCAGCCTTTTACGTTTTGCGGAGCGGGACGTCGCGAGCGTCGTCCCCTACGGGGGTTGTGCTTTGCGGAGGGAGAGATATAGAGGAAAAGTCTCGGCGGGAGCATTCCTCGCCGGAGACGGCTCCTCCCCTTGTCCTTCGGACATTCCCCCAACGGGGGTACCCCCGCCCTACGGGGGGTGGGTGGTGGAGGAAGGGTTTCGGGGCGACGAGGGCGTCGCCCCCTACAGGATTTGGAATAGAAGTATGATATGCTCCGCGGTATGCTTTGATGGAGTGGAAAGGTCTCGGCGGGAGCATTCCTCGCCGGAGACGGCTCCTCCCCTTGTCCTTCGGACATTCCTCCAACGGGGGTACCCCCGCCCTACGATTTCGACAGACGTTTTGTAGAGTGGGATGTCGGATACGCGTATCACGGCGTCGTCCCCTACATGGGATATGCTTCGCGGAAGAGGGGATATGGCGGAAGGGTTTTCGGACGAGCAATGCTCGTCCCTACGGGGTTAATGCTTCGCGGAGGAGGGTGCGGGCTTTGTTGAGGCGGCTTTTCACGGTTCCGTCGGGGATATGGAGGATGCTGCTGATATCTTTTACGGAGTAATCTTCGACATAGAACAAAAGCACCGTCAGGCGGAGCTTCTCCGGGAGGCGGTCGATCGCTTCGCCGATCTCGACGGAGAGGTAGGGGTTATCGCGCGACGCGATATCGGGGAGGGCGTCCCCGATATCGGCATAGCGTCTGCGTCGGCGCAGCGTTTTCTTACATTCGTTGATCAGGATGCGCATGAGCCACGCGCCGAAATACCGCTCTTGACGGAGCTGGGAGCGCTTCTCAAAGGCTCTCAGGATGGCTTCATGTACCGCGTCCTGCGCGTCGTGCTCGTTTTTCAGCATCGCCATCGAGACGCGGTAGAGGGCGTCCGTTTGCGCTGATACGAGCATCTCAAAGCTGTGGTTATCAAGCATCGTTCTGCACCTTGAAGAGGTAGATTGTCTGATAGCCCTCGCCCTCGGGCGCGGGATCGACGACGTCGGAAACGCCGTAGAGCGTGAAATACGCCTTGTCGAGCATGTCGGTATCGACGCGCGAGCCGATCGTCACGGTGAGGGTCTCGTGCGCGTGAAGGGTGAGGATGCAGAAGCCCTTGCCCGCGCCGTGCGGCGTCATGTAGGCGAGCTCTCCGTCGCATAGATCGGTCATGTAGACCTTGTTCTCGAGGTCGACGATGGTCGCCTGTGTGTAGTTGCCTTTGCTGTCGCGGTTGTAGACGTTGATATGGTAGGGGACGTAGAGCTCGATATCTTTGTCGCTGAGGTTCGTATAGGTGAGGTCGGCGAGCACCAGCGTTTGGTTCTTTTGCTCCGTGTTCAGCAGCTCGTCCGTGCTGTCGAAGCCGTCGCCGTCTTTGATGGTGTTGACGGTGTTCGGGTTCAGATCACCGTTGTCGTCAGCGATCTCATACTTGCCGAACGCCGACGCGAAATCCGCTTCATCCAGATCGGAGATATTGTCGAGGGTGCGGACGTTGCTGAGCTGAGCGGTATAGCGGTTGCCCTCGTCGGTGAAGGTCAGCTTTGTGCTGAGCGGGTGCTCGACGTAGGTTTCATCATAGGTATAGGCGGGCTGCTCCTTCGGGCGTTCGTCGGAGGGGGTGTCGAGATAGGTGAAGTCGGTTGCGGTGCCCTCGGTGAAGGTGATTCCCTTGACGAAGCTCTCGAGCTGGGCGTCGGTGACGTCCTTGTGGTAGATCAGCAGGAACACGTTCACATCCTCGTAGTAGACGTAGAGGCGGCTCCATGCGCCGTCGATCATCCTGACCTCGTAAGCCTGATGACCGTCGACCACGCGCTCCTCGACACTCTCGACGTTGCCGATGTACTCCTTCATATCCACGGCGTTGTAGAAGCGCATGGGGTAGAGGGAGAAGCCGTCGGTGAATTTTTCGCTCGCGCTGACGCTGTAGAACTTCATGTTGTCGGGCTCGGGGGACATCGCCGCGAAGCCATCGGGGGTTTTGACGTGCATCTTGACGTATTCGGGGTAATCTGCCTTTTCCTTTCGCTCCACGCCGATCTCCAGACCGTAGCTGTCGACGGGCTTCGCGATCAGCTCATAGAGCTTGGTCGCGCCGAACACGGCGGAGGGGATCAGCGCCGCGACCAGCACGCAGGCGAGGGCGATCTTGAAGCCCTTTGACAGATGCTTTTTGCGGGCGGGGGCGGCTTGTGCTTCGCGGACGGCTTCCTCTACGGCGTAGCGGAAGCGGTCGGGTGTGGGCTTGAAGGCGGTTTTCAGTTGTTCTTTCATGCTTATCGCTCCTAACGTTTTTGAATCGCGATTCTGTCTATTAGAGCGTTTTGAGGGTGGAAAGGTTCATTATATTTTCGAGTGACAAAAAGGCTGAGGATGTGTGTCCTCAGCCTTGATGCTTTATGTGGTTTTCAACAAATCAGGAATAAAACGTAACCTTTCGGAATTCATGCTTAGAGCTTTAGCTGAGGCATTTCGGCGGGAGCAAGCCCCCGCCCTACGGACAACCTTCAACGGGGTTTGACATCCGAAAGTGCTTATATGCTGTTTTCAGTTGATCGGGGAAAGGGTGCGAGCCTTACGCGAGGTGACCCTTCTTGGTGATGACGTCGATGACTTCGTCGACGTACTTCTCGCAGACTTCGTCGGAGCCAGCTTCGACCATGACGCGGATGACGGGCTCGGTACCGCTCTCGCGGACGAGGATGCGTCCGTCCTCGCCGAGCTCGGCGGCGACCTTCGCGACGGCTGCCTGCACGTCGGGGTCGTTCTGCGCGTCGGGCTTGGATTTTACGCGGACGTTCTTGAGCACCTGCGGATAGAATACGCAGGGAGCCGCCAGCTCGCTCATGGGCTTCTCCTTCGCGAGCATGACTTCCATCATCTTGAGAGAGGTGAGGATGCCGTCGCCGGTGGTGGCATACTTGCTGAAGATGATATGGCCGCTCTGCTCGCCGCCGATGCGGTTGCCGGTCTGAACCATGTTCTCGTAAACGTACTTGTCGCCGACCTTGGTCTTTTCATACTCGATACCGACCTTGTCGAGCGCCTTGTAGAGGCCGAAGTTCGACATGATGGTGGTGACGACCTTGTTGTTCAGGAGCTTTCCGCGCTCCTTCATGTACAGGCCGTAGACGTAGAGGATGTGGTCGCCGGTGACGACGTTGCCCTTCTCGTCAACGCAGAGGCAGCGGTCGGCGTCGCCGTCATAGGCAAAGCCGATATCCAGCCCCTTCTCCACGACGAACTTCTGTAAGTGCTCGATATGGGTGGAGCCGCAGTCGGTGTTGATGTTATAGCCGTCGGGAGCGTCGTTGATGACGTAGGTTTTGGCGCCGAGGGCATTGAACACGCCCTTAGCGATATTCCACGCGGCGCCGTTCGCGACGTCGAGACCGACCTTCACGCCCTTGAAGCTGTACTTGCTCATGGAGATCAGATAGCCGATGTAGCGGTTACGACCCTCAACGTAGTCGACCGTTCTGCCGATGTTCTCGCGCTCGGCGACGGGGATGTCGATCTTGCCGTCGATGTATTCCTCGACCTTTAAGAGGGTCTCCTCCTCCATCTTCTCGCCGTTGCCGTTGAGCACCTTGATGCCGTTGTCATAGAACGGGTTGTGCGACGCGGAGATCATGATACCGCAGTCGAAGTCGTCGATGCGGGTGATGTAGGCGACGGAGGGGGTGGTGGTGACGTGCATGATGTAGGCGTCTGCGCCGCTTGCCATCAGGCCGGTGCAGAGCGCATACTCGAACATGTAGGAAGAACGGCGGGTGTCCTTACCGATGAGCACCTTCGCCTTCTTGCCCTGATTCGCGCCGTAATACCAGCCTAAGAAGCGACCGATCTTGATGGCGTGGTCAAAGGTCAGATCCTTGTTGGCTTCGCCGCGGAAGCCGTCTGTACCAAAATACTTGCCCATGTGGGATTACCTCTTTTCTACGATTTCTCCGCTGTTTTTGTAAATGCAGTTCTCCGGAACGACGCCGCGCACGCAGGAGGTGGGGTAGACGTTGGAGTGTCTGCCGATGACGGTGCCGGGGTTGCAGACGGCGTTGCAGCCGACCTCAACGTAATCGCCCAGCATCGCGCCGAACTTCTTGAGTCCGGTCTCGATCTTCTCGGTGCCGTTGTGAACGACGACGAGCTGCTTGTCGGACTTGACGTTGGAGGTGATGGAGCCGGCGCCCATGTGGGAGAAGTAGCCGAGGATGGAGTCGCCGACGTAGTTGTAGTGCGGGGTCTGCACATGATCGAACAGGATGACGTTCTTGAGCTCCGCGGAGTTGCCGACGACGCAGTCAGCGCCGACGAGAGCCGAACCGCGGATGAACGCGCACTGGCGCACCTCGGTGTTCGGCCCGATGATGCAGGGAGCGCCGAGATAGGCGGAGTCAAAGACCTTCGCGGTCTTGTGTACCCAAACCTGGGGAGCGCGCTCCTCATAATCGTCGCCGAGGGTCGCGCCAAGGGCGATGATCATGTCCTTGATGCCCTTGAGAGCCTCCCAAGGATAAGTGAACTGAGAAAGATAATCTTTCGCTAAAGTGTGGTCAAGGTCATATAAGTCCTTGATAGTATACATTACAGTCTCTCCTTCTTCTCGATATCGAGGAAGTATTTGTAAGCGCCGACGGTCAGCTCGTCGCAAGCCGCCTCATCGCAGGCGATGATCGCGCCGTTGTGCATCTGGAGTGCGGAGCAGGTCCACTTGTGGCTGACAGAGCCCTCTACGGTCTCAGCCAGAGCCTTCGCCTTGTTGTGGCCGTTGATCAGGATGAGAACTTCCTTGGAGTCGGTAACAGTACCTACGCCGACGGAAAGCGCCTGAGCGGGAACAGCCTCGGGATCGTTGCCGAAGAAGCGGGAGTTGACGATGCGGGTGTCGGTGGTCAGGTTGCGGACGCCGGTGCGGGAGGAAAGGCTGGTGAACGGCTCGTTGAACGCGATGTGGCCGTCAACGCCGATACCGCCCATGAAGAGGTCGATGCCGCCGTAGGAAGCGATCTTCTCCTCATAGCGGGCGCACTCGCCCTCGGGATCGTCGGTCATGCCGTTGAGGATGTTGATGTTCTCGGGCTTCATATCGACGAGGTGGTTGAAGAAATTGTCGTGCATGAAGTACCAGTAGCTCTGGTCATGCTCGTGGGGCAGGCCGAGATATTCGTCCATGTTGAAGGTGACGACGTTCGCGAAGCTGACCTCGCCCGCCTTGTTCATGCGGGCAAGCTCCTTGTATACGCCGATGGGGGAGGAGCCGGTCGGCAGACCGAGGATGAAGGGGCGATCCTCCTTGTGGGCGTTGATCTTGGCGGCGATGTAGTTCGCAGCCCATTTGCACATTTTATCGTAATTGTCCTGAATAATAACTCTCATTGTTTACCTCCATATGTTGTTGGTAGTCGTTGGAGGCTTCTCCGCTTTGTGGGATTGCCACGGCTGCGGCGCAGCCTCGCAATGACAAATATTTTACGTTGAGCAGGTGTTGGGAAAACCTCTGTTACAGTGTTGATTCTGCTTTTTCTTTTCTCCCTGACGGCGCACCCTTCGCAGCAGTTCTTTATCGTAAATACCTTCCGAGTATACCCATGCGCTGCATTCGCCGTGGCGGCATCCGCCGAATCTTTCGATAACCGCCAACCTCGTCAACCGTTTCCGGTCCCGGCGCTAACAAACTCCCTGATCCTCCTTCTGCGGAGCTGTTTTACTATATGGGGAGGTTCCGGCGCTTTATGCCTTTTTTGGCTTTAAAACAGGAAAAACCCCATTCCTATGAATTTTACCATATATAGAGGTAAAAGTCAAGGATGGGGTTGGGGTGGTTGGGAGTTTAGGGGTTGGGGTGGTTGGGAGTTAGGTGTGTTGGGGTGGTTGGGGGTTAGGAGTTGGGAGTTAGGAGTTAGGAGTTGGGAGTTGGGAGTTAGGAGTTGTCCTCCTATCTGCGGTGTTATCTTGATTAAATGCCCGGCAGTCTCGGGGCGACGAGGGCGTCGCCCCCTACGGGATATCGTCAGGATTGATCAGATATTCGCGTCGGTTTTCTTGCCGGTGAGCTGATCGTTCAGGACGATGTCCTTGGAGAGAATGTAGGCTGTCTTGCGGACGACGCGGGTGCTCTTGCGGCGGAACATGTTCTCGAGCATGTTATAATATGCGCCGGGGGTGCGGAGTCCGGAGAAGGAGATCGCGTCGATGCCCGATTCGGAGAGCAGCCAGTCCGCAAAGCGCACGCAGTTGGTGTTGATGCCGAAGTAGCGGCGGAACATGCCCTTCTGCACGACGTAAACCTCGCCGCCTAAGCGGACGATGTTGCTCGCGCTGTCCTTGCAGTTCTCGGCGTCTTCGCCTCTGCCTTCCTTCACGGCTTTATCATACTCGGATTCGAGCTTGGTGCTGTTATTGAGCGTTTCCTCGATCTTCTCCTTGATAGTCTCGAGCTGCTGACCCGAGAAGCATACGCCGTAGCCGATGACGTACTTCTCCTGCACGTCGAGGCAGTGCTTGAGATAGGGGAGCTTGGAGACCCTGATCATCGTGCCCTGGGAGATGAAGCCGCCCAGCTTCACGGAGCTGGGGTCGTAGGTGCCGTAGGAAAAGACTGTGTCGCCGATGGAGATATCCACATGGCCGAACTTGTTGACGCCCTGGGTGGTCAGGTGCACCATGATCTCGGCGTTGATATGGTCGAAGTCCTTCTGCTCCTTCTCCATCACGATCATGCCGTGTTCGAGCTTGCCTTGCTCGCGCATATCGTTGATATCGGCGACGAGATTGGCGGGCTTCAGGGCAGTGAAGATGTTCGGCATCGCGAAGTGGACGCGGCGTCTGAGCCTGCCCTCGCTGAGGTCGGACTCGAAGATCGCGGCAAAGGCGTCGAACAGCATCGTCACGGCGTAGAAAATCAGGTAGCAGCCCGCGACGGTGGTCAGGAACTCGAAGTTGGTGATCGGGTGGATCAGCAGGAAGAGCGCGAACACGATGCAGAATATCGCCGAGATGCCGTTGCGGAACTTGCCGGGAATGTTGTTGATGAAGCAGTTCGCGCAGATCATCAGGCGGAGTATGCCCATCAAAAGCGCAACAGCGCCGACGAGGATGCTCGGCACGACAGCCGCGGCGTTCGGGTCGATATCAAAGGTCATCAGCGCGATCGCGGCGACCCACGTCACGCCCAGCACGATCATGCCCTCTTTGATCTTTCTGCGGTTCACCGACTGCAAAAAGCGGATGCCGCCGTAGACGATCAGAAGCGCCGTGAAGGCGAAGAACAGGAGGTACTCGATCCAGTCGCCCGACATGATGATCAGAAGAACGCCCGCGGCAAGAAGCGCGAATGCCGCGATCATCGTTAGGATCGGGATCTTGTGTCTGATTTTGGTAACGTTCATATATTTCCGCCCCTTTATATCTGATATAATCAGTATAACACGCGAAAGGGGCGTTTGCAATCATAAGTTGCGATGTTTGAGCTTTTTTCAGTCCTGTACTTGCATTTCACGCGGTAATGTGTTAAAATGGCAAAGAATACAAACCGCTGACATACGGTCACCGGTGACTGAAAACGGAGGTAATGAAAAAATGATCAAAATCGGAATTCTCGGATACGGCAACCTCGGCAGAGGCGTTGAGGCGGCTGTAAAAATGAACAGCGATCTGGAGCTCGTCGCGGTCTACACCCGCCGCGACCCCGCCTCGCTCAAGATCAACACCGAGGGTGTGGAGGTGCGCCCGGTCGCTCTGCTCGAAGAAGGCAAGGAGGAGATCGACGTGCTCGTGATCTGCGGCGGTTCGGCGACCGACCTGCCTGAGATGACCCCGAAGTTCGCTTCCCTCTACAATGTGATCGACAGCTTTGACACCCATGCGCGCATCCCGGAGCATTTCGCGAATGTGGACGCCGCCGCGAAGAAAGCCGGAAAGATCGGCATTATCTCCGCGGGCTGGGATCCGGGCATGTTCTCGCTCAACCGCGTGTATGCGGACGCTGTGCTCCCCTGCGGCAAGGCTTATACCTTCTGGGGCAAGGGCGTCAGCCAGGGTCACTCCGACGCGGTGCGCCGCATCGAGGGCGTGAAGGACGCGCGTCAGTATACCATCCCTGTTGAAGCGGCGGTCGACGCTGTCCGCAGCGGCTCTCAGCCGGAGCTGACTACCCGCCAGAAGCACACCCGCCTCTGCTATGTTGTTGCTGAGGAAGGCGCTGACAAGGCGGCGATCGAGAAGGCGATCGTCACCATGCCCAACTACTTTGACGAGTATGACACCACCGTAGAGTTCATCACCGAGGAGGAGATGAAGCGCGACCACAGCGGTCTGCCCCACGGCGGTATGGTCATCCACAGCGGCGTGACCTCCGAGGGCACCAAGCATGTGATCGAATACAGCC
Organism: uncultured Ruminococcus sp.; assembly: GCA_902773635.1. Classification (GTDB taxonomy): domain Bacteria; phylum Bacillota; class Clostridia; order Oscillospirales; family Acutalibacteraceae; genus Ruminococcoides. Next base: position 83,289 of record CACYFH010000003.1, read on the forward strand.
TGAAGCTGGATTCCAACCCTGAGTTCACCGGCTCTGTGCTTGCCGCGTGCGCGAGAGCAGCTTACCGTATGAATCAGGAGGGCGTCTGCGGCGCTAAGACCCTGTTCGATATCGCGCCCGCTTATCTCTCGGCGCATTCTGCCGACGAGCTCCGCGCGCATTTTCTGTAAGAATTTGTATTGTCGTCATCAATGACCGGTATTCTCGGGACGTCATAAATGTCGTCCTCTATGGATGACACAAGGATTTGATGAACAACGCCCCGGGCGGTCTGCTCGGGGCATTATTATGAAATGAGGGTTTCAATGGAATTGTATCACGGCTCTCCCGAGACGATGGAGGGCAGGAGCGACCGCGAGGTGCGTTCCTATGAACTGCTTGATCGGCTTCATATCGACTTTGACCGCACCGATCACTTTGATACGCCCGCGACGACGATGGAGGTCTGTGCCGAGGTGGACGCGGTGCTGGGGGTGAAGATCTGTAAGAATCTTTTCCTCTGCAACCGTCAGAAAACGGCATTTTACCTGCTGATCATGCCGGGCGACAAGCCCTTCAAGACCAAGGAGCTGTCCGGACAAATGGGCATCAGCCGACTGAGCTTTGCCGACGAGAACGCGATGGCGGAGTTCCTCGACGTGCGCCCCGGGAGTGTGTCGGTGCTCGGTTTGATGAACGATCACGAGAAGCGCGTGACGCTGGTCGTGGACGAGGACGTTTTGCATGAGGAAATGTTCGGCTGTCACCCCTGTGAGAACACGAGCTCTATCCGCTTCAAGACCGCCGATCTCACGGAGAAGCTGCTCCCCGCGCTGGGGGTTACACCGACGGTTGTGAGACTGGTCGGGGAATGAAAAAAACCAGCTTGTCGAAAAAGAGTAGCTAAACATTTCCTCCTGTCATCCTGAGGGCTTGCCCGAAGGATCTTATCGTGCAATCTATCTACTTTAATTACACCTAACATGTGTAATCTGACGGAAAAGGGAGCACTTTCAGATTCTTCGCTAATCGCTCAGAATTGGCGATACTACCGGTCTTTTTCAATGGTGGAGAATGCTTAGGCTTTATATGTCGGTACCGTCTGCCTCGTCTTCGGATCGTCACCTTCTGACACACCGCCTATCTGCGCTCTCCCTAAAAACGCCATCCCATGGCGTTTTTACCTGCGATGTGCGCTGACGCTTACATCTTGGCACGGTCGCCTTCGAGCCACAGCAGTCTCCACTTTGCTTGCAAATATGACAAAACAGGGAGCGCCAAAAGGTGCTCCCTGTTTTGTTTTATGGTGGAGAATGCTGGACTCGAACCAGTGACCTCCTGCGTGTGAAGCAGGCGCTCTAACCAGCTGAGCTAATCCTCCGTTGCTGTTGCTCCATTATTGTACCGCAGGGAGCGGAAAATGTCAAGTCGAATTTCGGGGGATCGTGAACAGGATTTTTTCGATCGGGTCACCGCTGTAGAAATCATAGCCTTGAAAGATCGTTTTGTCGTCGTAGACTTCGACGTGATAGCCCTGTGCACAATGGGGACGGAAGGTGCGGTCGAGGGTGAAGCCGCCGCTTTTGTCCGCGATGATGCGGGTCGTGCCTGCGAGAGCGGGGACGTGGAGCATGCGGCAGGCTTCGTTTGCGAAATTTACGTTGTCGGCGAAGTCGACGTGCGTGTGGCCGGAGAGCCAGATGATGTTTTTGCGGCTTTCGATCAGCGCCTTGAAGCGGCGGTTGCCGGGAAAGGGCTTGCCGCATTCATCCTGCATGCGGATGGAGCCTGCGTAGGCGGGGGAGTCGGTGCGGTCGCCCGCGCCGTAGGCGTAGATCGGGGCGTGCTGGATCAGGAAGATCCGTCTGCTTTCCTTTGTACGCTTTTCGACAAGGCGCTCGACCCAGTCCATCTGCTCGGCGGAGAAGTTGTCGAGGAGGTTGGCGTCCGCGCCGTTCTCGAGCGCCATGAAGATGAAGCTGTCGCCGCAGGTCGGGTCGAGGTATTCGTAGTAGGTCTTGCCTGAGGGGAGGTTGACGGGCTTGTGTTCCAAGCCGGCGTAGGCGAGAAATTCGCCGAGAGAGTGGGAGAGGGTACAGCCGTACTTCGCGCAGCGGGTCTCGTGGTTGCCGAGCGCCTCGAGGATCAAGCCGTCATAGCCCGACTGCGCGATCAGCTCGCGGTAGCGGCGCCATTCGGCTGTGCCGCCGGAGGCGTTCGTGATCTGGTCGCCCGCGCTGATGATGAAGCGGCAGCCGAGGTTGTTGATGGTTTTCAAGCTGTGGAGGAAGTTATCCTCCGCATAGGTGAAATAGGTCTTTTTGCCGCCGTCCTCGAGGTCGATGTGCACGTCGGAGATGACGGCGAAGCGGTAGAGCGGGGCGGTCATTCCGCCTTCACCGAACGGCGCTTGAACTTCTCGATCATCCTGTCGGCGACCGTGTAGAGCACGTTGAACACGATGAAGAAGCCGCCGCCGGAGATCAGCAGGAGGATCAGCGCTCTGCCGTGGAGCGGGACGAGGTTGAAGAAGCCGCCGAAGAATACGAAAGCGATCGTCAGCCCGAGAACACAGAGGATCAGCATGCCGATGCGAAGCGGGTTGAAGGGGATGGAAAGGCGCACGATCAGCATCAGGCAGATCAGCGCGGTCACATAGACGGCGATGGTGGAGAGATCCTCCTGCGCCACGCCCGCGAAATTGCTCAGCGAGGCGGTGAGGATGATATTCAGCGCGATACACAGCGCCGCGGGAGCGGCTCGCGCGATGATATTAAAGGTGAAGTTGCCGCGCACGATGCTCTTGTTGGGCTGGAGCGCGAGGACGAAGGAGGGGAAGCCGACAGTCAGCGCGCCGATCAGGGTGAGCTGGATCGGCTCGAACGGATAGCGCAGGGCGGAGAAGAGGAAGAACACCGAGAGGATGATGGAGTAGATGGTCTTGACAAGGTAGAGCGAGGAGCTGCACTCGATGTTGTTGATGGTGCGGCGACCCTCCGCAACGACATGCGGCATGGAGGCGAAGTCGTTGTTGACAAGCACAAGCTGGGAGACGTTGCGGGCGGCTTCACTGCCCGCCGCCATCGCGACGGAGCAATCCGCTTCCTTGAGGGCGAGGACGTCGTTCACGCCGTCGCCGGTCATCGCGACCTTGTGGCCGTTCTTCTTCAGGGCGATGACGAGCTTCTTCTTCTGGGCGGGAGTGACGCGACCGAATACGTTGCAGTCCTCCGCGACCTTTTCCAGCTCTTCATCGGTCGTGACGGTGGACATATCCACGGCGCGCTCGGCGCCCTCGATACCGCAGTCCTTCGCGATATTCTGTACGGTGCCGACGCTGTCGCCGGAGATGACCTTGAGGGTCACGCCCTGCTCCTTGAAGTAGTTCACGGTCTCGCAGACGTTGTCGCGGAGCTGATCCTGAATGAGGATCAGCGCCATCGGGCGGAGGTCGCCGGGGAGGGTGTTGCCTTCGAGCGCGGTGTTTGAGGAAGCCAGAACGAGGACGCGGACGGTCTCGGTGAGGTCGTTGATAGTCTCGAAAACGCGGGCGTACTTCTCCTGATCGGTCAGGACGAATTCCGCCGCGCCGATGATATAGCTTTTGCCGCTGTCAAAGCTGCCGCCCGACCACTTGGTCTCCGAGGAGAAGGGGATAAAGCTATGCGCGGCTTCGGGCTTTGTGCCTTGGGAGAAGTCGGCGACAGCTTGCAGGGTGGCGTTTTGGTCGTCGCTTGCCGAGACGATGGAGGAGAGGGCGGTCTTGATCTCACTCTCGGCGGTATCGAAGGGGATGACGTCGCGGACGTTCATCTTCTCGGCGGTGAGGGTGCCGGTCTTGTCCAGACAGATCACGTCTACCCGCGCAAGGGTCTCGATGCAGTACATCTCGTTGATCAGGACCTTCTTCTTCGCGAGACGGATGACGGAGACGGCGAGGACGGTGGAGGTCAGCAGGATCATGCCGCCGGGGATCATGCCGACGAGAGCGCCGACGGTGCTGACGACGGTGTCGCGGATCGCCTCATGGCGCACGAAATACTTGATCACGAACATCAGAACGCCGATGGGGAAGATCGCGGCGGTGCAGAGCTTGATGATGAAATTGAAGGAGCTGAGGATCTGGGAGGTATTCTTTTTGAGATACTTCGCTTCGTTATTGATCTTGGCGGCGTAGCTGTCCGCGCCGACGCGGTTGACGCGGCAGCAGCAGCTGCCGCCGGATATGAAGCTGCCGGAGAGGAGCTCGTCGCCCTCCGCCTTCGCGATCAGGTCGGATTCGCCGGTGAGCAGGCTCTCGTTCGCATAACAGCCGCCCTGCACGAGGATGCAGTCGGCGGGCACCTGGTTCCCGCGCGAGAGCAGGATGATATCGTCGAGCACCAGCTCGTCCTTGGAGAGCCGGACGGTCTTGCCGTCGCGCAGGACGGATAATTTGCTTTCGGTGAGGATGGTCAGAGCGTCCACGCTCTTCTTGGAGCGGATCTCCTGCACGATGCCGATGACGGTGTTGAACACGACCACGCCGATGAACAGCATGTTCTTGTAGGAGCCGACAAGTAGCAGAAGGATGAACAACAGGACGTTGATCCCGTTGAACACGGTGCAGATATTGTCGATAAAAATACGCTTGACGGATTTGGTCTTGACGGTCGAGGAGGTGTTGACCTTGCCCTCGGCGACGCGCTGTCTGACCTGCTCAGAAGTCAGTCCGGTGAGATTTTGCGGGGTGTTTTCCATTTGTTTCTCCCTTTGGTCGATCAATTGATGCAATCCCTCAGTCACCTGACACACATGTCGGGCGACAGCTCTCCGCTGTATGGATTCTGTGAACCAAAACAAGTTTTGGACAGAATCTCACCTTTACAAAAGGGAGCCTTTGAGTGTCCCGATTAGGGGTTATTTCTTATTTATCATACACCAAGAAATAAAAGTTGTCTATATCCAAATCGGGAATAAAGCGTGAATAAATCGTGAATCGGGCTTGACATTTCATGATAAAAGTTGTAGACTGAACAAAAAGCAGGGGAGTCCGCTCAAGCGGGCTGAGATTAGGCTGTGTTGCCTTGACCCTTTCACCTGATGCGGATCATGCCGACGTAGGAAGCTCATGATATAGTTTGTGGAGCACTGCGTTTATCCGCGGTGCTTTTTGTTTTTATTGGGGCAACCCCCGGTCGCCTGCGGCGACTGCCCCCTTAGAAAAGGGGGCCTATACTTTGATCCAGGAGGAAGAATATGAACGCCAGTGTTGCTATCCAGACTTTACCCGAGGCGAAGAACGACGAGGAGCTGATCCGCATCGTCGACGAGGTCATCGCCTATATCAAGAGCACGGGACTGAAATGCTACGTCGGTCCGTTCGAGACCGCTATTGAGGGCGACTATGACGAGCTGATGGACATCGTCAAGGAGTGCCAGCATATCGCGATCCGCGCGGGCGCGCCGTCTGTGCTCGCCTATATCAAGGTCGATTACCGCCCGGAGGGAGACGTGCTGACCATTGAACGCAAGGTTACGAAGCACCATCAGTAAGATCGCCTTTCCCGCGGCGGCGCTGATCCTGCTGGTGCTGATCTGGCAGCTGGTCTGCTCCGTCGGGAATGTGCCGAAATATATGCTGCCGTCGCCGGCGGACGTGATCAAAGCCTTCGGCGCGGACGGAGAGCTGATGCTCAGCCACGCGCGGGTGACGCTCACGGAGACCTTTATCGGGCTGTTCTTCGGCATCCTGATCGGCTTTCTGATGGCAGTGGTGATGGATCGTTTATCTATCGTCAAAAAGATGCTCTATCCGCTGATCATCGTCAGCCAGACCATCCCGACGGTCGCGATCGCGCCGCTGCTGGTCATCTGGCTGGGGTATCAGATGCTCCCGAAGATCGTGCTGATCGTGCTGGTCGTGTTCTTTCCGATCACGATCAGTCTTTTGGAGGGCTTCTCCTCCGTGGACGGCGACACGGTGAACCTCATGCGCTCGATGGGCGCGAGCAGGCTGCAGATCTTCCGCTATGTGAAGCTGCCGAATTCTCTCGGGCAGTTCTTCTCGAGCTTGAAGATCTCTGTGTCCTATGCGGTCGTGAGCGCGGTCGTGAGCGAGTGGATCGGCGGCACGGAGGGGCTCGGGTGCTATATGACCCGCGTGAGGAAGTCCTTCTCATCCGATAAGATGTTCGCGGTGATCATCCTGATCTCCGTGATCAGCCTCATCCTGATATGGCTGACGACGGTGCTCCAGCACGCGTGCATGCCGTGGGAGAGAGCGGAGAAGAAGTCGGGTGTTAGGAGATAGGAATTAGGAGTTAGGAATTAGGAATTAGGAATTAGGAATTAGGAGCGGGGTACCGGCAACCGGCAACCAGCAACCAGCGACTGGCAACCAGCGACTAGTGACTAGTGACTAGTGACTAGCGACTAGCGACCGGCGACTAGCAACCAGCAACTACAAACAAAAGGAGAATGTATGATGAAAAAACTGATCGCTATGATTTTAGCCTGCGTACTGATCGCGGGCATCGCGGCGGGCTGCGGCGCGCAGAAGCCTGCCGAAAGCAAGACCGACGCGGCGACTGCGGACGCCGCCGAGAAAACGAAGATCACCTTCGTCCTCGACTGGACGCCCAACACCAATCACACGGGTCTGTATGTCGCGCAGGAGAAGGGCTATTTTGCGGACGCGGGTCTCGACATCGAGATCGTTCAGCCGCCTGAGGACGGCGCGGAGATGCTCGTCGGCGCGGGCAAGGCGCAGTTCGGCGTATCCTTCCAGGATTCCATGCTCCCCGCTGTCGCGGGCGACGGCGCGATGCCGATCACGGCGGTCGCGGCGCTCGTTCAGCACAATACCTCGGGCATCATCTCCCTGAAGGGTAAGGGCATGGACACCCCCAAGGGCATGGAAGGCAAGAAGTACGCGACCTGGGATCTGCCGATCGAGAAGGCGACCTTGAAGCAGGTCGTGGAGGCTGACGGCGGCGATTTCAGCAAGGTCGAGCTGATCCCCTCTACCGTGACGGATGAAGTCTCGGCTTTACAGTCGGGCACGGTCGACGCGATCTGGATCTTCTACGGCTGGGCAGGCGTTGCGACGGAGGTCGCGGGGCTCGAGACCGACTACTTCGCGTTCAAGGATATCGACCCTGTATTTGACTACTATACGCCCGTTATCATCGGCAACACCGACTGGATGAAGGCGAACCCCGACGCGGCGAAGGCCTTCCTCTCCGCGCTGAAAAAGGGCTATGAGTTCGCGATCGACGATCCCGACGCGGCGGCGGATATCCTCTTGAAGAACGCGCCCGAGCTGGACGAGACGCTGGTCAAGGCGAGCCAGAAGTACCTCTCCA